>JBJTAQ010000230.1:0-5904 GCA_046090945.1 Pirellula sp. | reverse complement strand
CAACGAAGCCTTTGCGACCAGCTCTGCACCCGCCGCGATGCTGGCGGGAAGTCGTATCTCAATAACCCCTGGAGCTTGAATCAGCGCCTCGTTCTCAGCAAGCTTGCTACCGCCTAATTCAGCACCGAACATCTCGGTTTTCCAACCGTATCGAAGCGTCGATGACGGCTGCTGTGTCCGTTGAGAAACGTCGCTGGTGGTCAACGCATTGGATTCCATGGCAGCTAGGAAAAACGGTCCCGAGGCCGATAGCAATCGGCGAACGAGCAAACCGTCAGGACTTTCCAACGAGGATGACTTCGGATCGATAATCAGCTTGTGCAATTCGCTGATGATTGCCTTGCGTGCAGCGACATCGGGTTCGTTAAACCATTTTGCCAGTAGACTCTCCGGAGGAATCAGCCCACTTTGATTCGATGCCTTGTTGCCTAAAGCTGGCTCGGTAAAAAACTCCCAAATGCCTGGACGCCCCTGCGAGTCCGCATGCGGGTTTCCAGCAAGGATATTCGGATGAAGATCTTGCGAGAGACTCCAGGTTTCCCCTGGAGCGTTGGGAGTCTGGGGAGCTGTGATCGTAAGATCGATCGTCGTCAAATCGCAGGAGTGATTCGAGTCCCTGGGTTCGATCACCAACACAATCTCATCGTTAGCCCTGACTCGCAAGGATTTGTAAGGCCCAACCGGGACATCTTTTGCCCCTGCAGAGAATCCAGAAGCAAGGACTTGATTGAGGGAACCGCGACGCAGCTCCAATCGCCAAGCGATCCCGTTTCCACACTCGGTATGCGCGTGCCGTACGTTGGCTTGACAGTCGACCTTCATCGCCGCAGGAGCTTTCCATGCCGTAGCGATCGAGCGCGACGGTGAGGGATGGACCGCAATACTCTTCGGGGGCATGTTGCCCGGTATTCGGACATGCTGATCCGACGAATTGGCCACAATGCTCAATGCGTCCTCGGCAACCCAACCAGCGATGAATGCATAGCCGGACATATTTTCGGATTTGCTGGTCAATCGTCTGCGATCTGCGTTGGAATTAGCCGCTGGAGTTGCAACGTCGGAGAGTCCAAGCGTCCGCGCCCAAGCTTTCATTAACTCCACTGGTACTCGGCTCTCGGAGGCGAGTTCCTCGAGCGATCGACCTTGGGGATCCTCCAACCATCCGTCCAACGCCATCAGCGCGGTTTCGGTCTGCTTGGCCCACAGTTCTTGCTGAGTGCTCAACGTTTGAACAAATGAATCGAGACCTCGCAAAGACAGATCAGGCCTTCCGGGTGCAACAAGCCTTGGGTTGGCGATCACCACCGCATCGTCTTGGCTCCCATCTCCAGCATCGGAAACTTGCAAGTAATACACCACGTCGTTCGACCCGTTGCCTTGAACGGGAAGGTCCTTGGGGATCGAAATCCTGAGTTCTTGCTCGGTGCGGATTGGATTGACCGGTTCCTGCCAAGACTTCGGACCGTCTCGTTTTCCGATATGCCCCACGCTTGAGAACTTCCACAAAGCCTTTTGCCAGGAAAGAACCTCGGCAACCAATGGTTCTGGTTTTTCCAGCGATGTTTCTTGCCAGCGTTTCTGGATCGTTGCCAAGAGTCCTTTGGCGCTTGCGTCATGCAACTGCTGCCAGAGTGTTTTTAAGTACTTGACGCTCAATCGATCGGAGTCAGCCATCGATTCAAGCGTCTTGGAAACATCTTGGTTGCTCACTTTGAGAGCTTCGCGAGCTTTCAAGGTTGCGATGAGATACTTCTCGATCGGCAATCTGCCACCTTGGTTGGTTTCAAAGACGATCCCTTGCAGATTGACCTGCGCGCCTCCGGACTGGTCGCTAAAGGGTGCATAGAAGCGACGGATTTCATCGAGCTTGAGATTCGTCATGTCGGAGCGCGAGGGGTTGTCGGCAAAGGTGATCCCATCAGGCAAGAGGACCACATGCTCGGCGACCGACTTGGCCGCATCGAGGTACTTGCGCACCAGCGACGGGGACATCACTAGCGCCGCGCCGGTGTTCGAGAAACCTTCGCCCGCAGCGCTGTCCGCAGGGAACTCCTTGGCAGGCTGAATTTCGCGGAGGTTGGTAAGATCGCGAATGGTGTTGGTGTATTCCGAATTGTTCAGTCGTCGCAGAATGACCGGCCCTGGATCCCCCGCGTAGCGCTCGGCCTGGAGGGTCAACCAGGCTTCGAGCCATTGGATCACCCGCTGACGATCCTCAACCGAGGGCTGAGGTTCCTCGGGTGGGGGCATCTGTTGGGTTTGAAACTGCTCGAGAACTCGCTGAATGGTTCGAGTTTGTTTCTTGACATGCTCCCAGTTGGACCACTGAGTCAGATCGACTTCGGCTTCGCTGAGTTGTTCGTTATGGCATTTGCTGCAGTGCTTTTGAACGATGCTTTGCACCGAGGCTGGAAAACTCTTGTGAAGTTCTTCCTCCCGGGTATCGGCAGCTTCAAGCCGGTCTATCGACGCACTTAGGGCAAGAAAGCTTGCGATCCAGGCTGTGGCGAAAAAGTAAGGACGGCTCATGGGGGATTTAGGATAAGAAGCGAAATCTGGCAAGGGAGGGGGTTTTGGCGGGTTTTCTTATGATAGTCGATTTGTCTGGCACCCGCACTTAGTATTTTGAGCCGAGTTTTTTTGAGCAACTGGCCTTTCGCCCATCGACAGGGAATTGGTAGATCCATGGTCCGATATTTCGCAGGGTAAGTCCATAGGAACCGTTCCATGCAGGCAGGAACCCAAAAAACTTTTCTATCGCGACGGATGTTGCTCGGCGGTTTGCTATGCCTGGTAGCAAGCAGTGCTGGTTGCCAGCAGTGGCCGGGCAACCATGCGATGCGTCAGTATCAAATCGAAAGCGAACGGTTGCTATCGGAATATCGCAGTCAGAAGAAGCGTGCCGAGGAACTCGAGCAGCGGAATGTGCAACTCGAACGGCGGCTAGGTGAGAGCGAACGGGAGATTGCCAAGTTGCAGGGGCGTAATCCGAGTTCCAGGATGGCCGCAGCACCCGGTGGCGGTATGATATCCGGAGGTGGCTTGCCTGATGCTCGCCCAGGCACCTCTGGAAGGCTCTCTTCAGGGAACTCTTCGATGGGACCTGCTGACACTCGGGGCTCGAATCAGTGGCGGCCGATCCCCGGTCGATAGATCGCTAGCTTCGAGTTTTTCATGTTGGAAATACAGATCCGCGAGTCGCGCGGTTTGGATGCAATCGCCCAAGTCCGTCAAGTACGTTTTACCGTGCTTCGCGAACCCCTCGGAATGCCCTTCGAGGAAACTCTTTTCCCAGGAGATGAAAACCCCGAGACTCGTCATATCCTGGCTTATCGCGATTCGCAACCTATCGGCTGTCTGACGCTCATGCCGCCAGAAAACTCTGACGCTAGCCCAAGCGTCCAACTGCGAGGGATGGCCGTCCTTGCAGACATGCAGGGCCAAGGGATCGGTAGCCAACTGCTCGATCATGTCGCGAGACTTGCTAAAGAGAACCGATGGAAACTCTGGTGCAAGGCGCGTCAGGCCGCAGTCCCTTTTTATCAAGCCAACGGTTGGCATATTGTCGACGACGGTTTTGACATCCCTATCATCGGTCCTCACTTTCGCATGGAGTTCGAGCAATGAAATTAACCTACCGAGGCTTCGAGGTCCACAAACGCGTTGCGCTGGCCATCAGCCGAGGCACCCAATCAAGTTCGCAAAACCTTGAAATTCGCATCTTGAAAGATGGCGTCGAAGGGATCGGAGAGGCTGCCGAGTTTTCGATACCCCATACGGCACAGTCCTTCGGTTTTCTGGAACAGGAACTCGCGCGAGCCGAGAGTATCCTCAGAGCCTTTGATCCTTGGCAACGGGAACAGATACACACAGCTCTGACCGAGCACAGGATCGCCTCGTCGGCGATCGCCGGAATCGATATGGCTGTTTGGGATTGGTGTGGCAAGGTCGCAGGACAGCCCGTTTGGAGGCTGCTAGGGCTTTCCCAGCTCTCGAAAGTTCCAAGCTCGGTGACCATCGGGATTCAATCCCCCGAATCGGCCCAGCAGCGCTGGGCTCAATGGCTCGAACTCGGCGTCATCCGGGCCGTGAAGGTCAAAATGGGATCGCCTGCAGGCATCCGAGCCGACCAAGCGATGTTCGAGGCACTTGCCAAGCTTTTGCCAGACCAAATTCATCGAAGCGTCGATGCCAACGGCGGCTGGAGCGTTGCCGATGCCATCGAAATGTCCCGATGGCTTGCCCAACGCGGCGTCGATCACATCGAACAACCTACCGATCCGGGCAACCTCGAGGCGCTCGCCCAAGTGCATCGCGAATCGAGCCTGCCGATCATGGCCGATGAGAGCTGTCGGACATCGAAAGACATTCCTGGCCTAGTCTCCTGCTGCAGTGGGATTAATATCAAGATCCTCAAGTGCGGTGGACTGACCGAAGCGATGCGTATGATCCATACAGCCCGTGCACATAACCTCAAGCTGATGTTAGGATGCTACTCTCAGACGAGCCTTGGTAATACCGCCGCCCATCAGCTTGCAAGCCTCGTCGACTATGTCGACCTCGATAGCCATTTGAACCTGAAAGATGACCCGTTTGTCGGTTGCCGATTCGACGATGGGTTCCTAGTTAACCGCGAACTTCCTGGACTTGGAGTAACCCATGCCTAGACACCCTCAGTACGACGCCAAAGACCGCTTGGCCATCCTCCTGCATGGAGGAATCACCGGAATTCACGGGAAAACAGGATTGGCCCTGCTACGATTCGCGCCTGAGCGATGCGTCGCGGTGATCGATCGTCAAACGGCCGGTGGGAATCTGGCCGAGCTGACGGGTATTCCTTTCGACCGCCCGATCCCAATCGTGGCATCCGCCCAAGAAGCCTTAGTTTACAAGCCTCAAACCCTAGCCTTGGGCCTCGCTGCACTCGGCGGGAAACTTCCCGAGGATTGGATCCCGGACATGCAAATTGCTTTGGCTGGAGGTCTGAATATCCTCAACGGTTTGCACACGGCACTCTCAAACGATCCGCGTCTTGCTTCGCATGTGCAACACGGCAAATGGATATGGGACATCCGCAAGGAACCGGCAGGATTGGTATCCGGCATGGGACTTGCCAGACTCTTGCCTTGCAAGCGGGTGCTCTTTGTCGGAACCGACATGTCGATTGGAAAAATGTCCGCAGCGATTGCATTTCATCGAGCGGCAGTCAGCAAGGGGATTCGCTCGAAGTTCATGGCAACCGGACAAACCGGCGTGATGCTCGAAGGGGACGGAATCCCACTGGATGCGATCCGCGTAGACTTTGCATCCGGGGCTGTGCAACAAGAACTGACCGACTGTGCCAAGGATCGCGACGTCGTGTTCATCGAGGGTCAGGGCTCACTTCTGAACCCAGCATCAACAGCCACGCTCCCACTGCTAAGAGGATCACAGCCAACGCATTTGGTCCTCGTGCACCGCGCTCAAATGCACCACTTGCGCGACTTTAGGTGGGTCAAGATTCCGCCATTGAAGGATGTCGTTGCCATGTACGAAAGTATCGCCTGCGCTGGGGGAGCCCTGGCTCCGGTCAAGGTCAACTGCATCGCGATCAACTCGCACGGCCTGAGCGATGCCGAGGCTCAGTACGAGGTTCAGCGGATCGAGGCTGAAACAGGACTTCCAACTCAGGATGTGGTTCGATGGGGTGCAGATAAATTGCTGAACACCTGCGTCTAGCCCTACCTCTTAAGCTCTACTGATGAGGTAGATGCGGTTCGAACTTGCTGCGAGTCGCATGCTCTGCTGCTTTGACGCTGTCGACAGCCGACTGATACAAAAGCTTCTGCGCCCGCAATTTGCCTTGACCTGGGTTAGGTTCCAGCCGCTGATAACTGCCGTCGGAGAGCAGTTTCCAAGAGTTTT
>JBJTAQ010000229.1:0-3176 GCA_046090945.1 Pirellula sp. | reverse complement strand
TTGCAGGTTCGAATCCTGCCGGGCGTACTCTTTTCATTCTGCGAACTTTAGGCTACAAGCCAGTTCGTAGAGTGAAAGGTTGTCTTCCGCGACGCTTCGATAGCTGAAATCCCCTGTGTTTTGGGTGTTTTGGCTTTTCTGCCGATGCCTACCGCGCTCTCACTTTTCTTACCGCGGGTCGATTTTCCGAATGTTGCTTCCGCCCCACCGAACCCGACTCCAACTACCCGACCGCAGGGTTAACAACTGGACAGATACCGGAGATTGCGGCCAAACAAAACGGGCTGGAAGCTGCCCGTTCAGTTGAGCTCGATTAATTTGACTACGACCGGTATGTTGGATGAGCGAATAGGTGCCTGCAGAACTGCGACGGCAGACAGGTGAACGCGGTAAAGGGAGTGACCTTGCGTCGGTAGACGAGACAACGGGAGAGCTCGTAAGGCTCTTTCATAACAGGACCGATTTATTCACTCGATTCCTTCGCGGTCTGGGATTTCGATCGTTACCTCGCTCCCATCGGGCAGCCCATCGATTTGGCGAGCGACAATTCCGCAAAAGTCCCAATACTCATACAGGTCCGAGACGTAGATGTTCGTCGCCTCAAATTCACCTTCAAGCATCGGAAGCAATTTGAATCCATAGCATTGGTCTTGCTCAAGCTTGAGTCCATCGGCCTGAACCTCGTCGACCAAGTCGATCAACAACCATTGTGCCAGATTATCTTCATCTTCGAGCAAATCAAAAAACTCCTCCTGAGTCTCCGAAACGACTTCGTTCGTACCATCGGAAATGTTCAAGAAATTGACTTGCTCGTTCTCGTCGAACCAAAATAGATCCCCGAAGGCGTTCATCATCCAAGGCTGGATCTGGGTGCCCGGCGGAACAAGCCAAGTCCATTCGGAAAATAGTTCGGTCCAATCGATTTCTTCGATCGAAAGTAGGTAGTCCTCGAGATCCATTTCAGGTCCAATGGGTAGGAGTTGCGGTTAAGCGACCAGATACAGTCATCAAGTTTCAGTCGTTGCCCAATTGTAATCGACATCAAGTGCATAAACTTGATCCAGACGGGATTAACACATGTATTTCCCAATCGATTTTCACTAGACAAAAGCATGCATAAGCAGAGCCCGAAAACAAATCAGCCTAGCCTCTGAAAACCTCCAAAGAATGGACCCAAAATAGGGTACAATAGGGATCATGGACTCTCAGGAACTTGTCAATTTGGTACGCGAACAAGGCATCGATATTTTCGAAAGGATGTTTCGAGCCGTGGAACTTGTACAACAACGTTTGAATCGAGCTTGTGATGCCCTACGTCACGCCCAGGTTCCTTATGCAGTCGTCGGCGGAAACGCCGTTGCTGCATGGGTAGCCACGATTGACGAAGGGGCAGTCAGGAATACGCGCGATGTGGATCTGCTCTTGGAGGAGAAAGATCTTCCACGAGCTACCCAAGCCCTCCAGGCCGCTGGGTTTGTGCGGGACGAAGTCATGGGAACGGTCGTGTTTCTAGACGGACCAGATGGCAAACCCAGTCAAGGTTTGCGTATCCTCATTGCTCAGCGCAAAGTTCGTCCAGAGTACACCAGTCCCACCCCAAGTGTCGAGCAATCGGTTGAAATACGTCACAAGCAGATTGTGGAACTCGAAGCCTTGATCGAAATGAAACTCAATAGCTATCGAGACAAAGACAAAACACACCTTAGGGATATGATCCAAATCGGACTCATCGATGCGAGTTGGACCAATCGGTTCCCAGCAGAACTTGGGAAGAGACTCCAAGCGATCCTCGACGACCCAGACGGTTGATCGAAATCTCCTTACTGGACAGAGGACCGAACTCGATATCGGTTTTGGAGTCTTGTAAAAGATCCCGCAGGTGTGATCATGCCAGAATCGCGTTCACTATATGACCGTGCACATCAGTGAGTCGATGATCGCGACCTCCATATCGGAATGTAAGCGCTTCGTGGTCGATTCCCATTTGATGCAAGATCGTGGCATGCAGATCGTGAACACTCATCGGATTCTCGATGGCATTGGCACCGAACTCGTCGGTCTGTCCATACACCGTCCCAGGCTTGAATCCTCCTCCAGCAAGAAAGATCGAAAAACCGCTCACATGATGGTCGCGACCTGTATTCTCGTTGATCGCGCCGGTGTGCGGAGTGCGGCCCATCTCCCCAGCCCACAATACGATGGTCTCGTCAAGCAGTCCTCGCTGGTCGAGATCTTGAATCAGTGCGGCCACGCTCTGTTCGGTCACGCGTGCGTTCTTCTCATGGAGCACTTTTAGCTGTCCATGCTGATCCCACGGCGAATTGTTGCCGTCGAAACTAGGGCATGTGATTTCAATGAAGCGAACACCCGCTTCGACCAACCGCCGCGCTCGCAGCGCCTGACTTGCATAGTATCGCTGATGCTCGTCGGACGAATCCGTCCCGTAGAGTTTGTGGATGTACTCGGGCTCTTGTGAAATATCGGCCAACTCAGGAACCGCGGTCTGCATCCGAAACGCGGTTTCGTAATTGGCGATCATCGACTCGATGGCTTGCGGGTCGGATGTTGTTTGTGAGAAAGCACGATCTAATCGTGCGATCGAGTCGAGTTTCCGTCGCTGGATGGCGGACGAATCCAATGGGATAATGTTATCGACCGGGTTCCCCTTGGCGCGCAACATGGTCGCTTGATGATTCGCCGGTAGAAAGGAGCTGCCGAAGTTCTCCATGCCACCGTTGGGTACCCAGTCGTTATTGAGTAGCACGTAGGCTGGCAGGTTCGCGTTCTCGGTCCCTAGCCCATAGGAGAGCCAAGCTCCGATACTTGGGGCCATGCCAATGCTTCTGCCGGTATGCAGCAGCAGGTTGGATTGGCCGTGCAGAGGCAGTTCCCCAACCATCGAACGAACAACGCATAATTTATCCGCAACCTCGGCGATGCGGGGGAAAAGCTCGCTGACCCACAACCCGCTTTGGCCGCGTTGTTTAAACTCCCACGGACATCCGAACCAAACGCGATTGGCATCCGACTGGGATTTCTTGGAAACCCATCGCGAACCGATCGTCTGCCCTTGATGCTTCTTGAGCATCGGCTTGTAGTCGAAAGTATCCACATGGCTGGGCCCTCCATCCATGAAACAGAAGATCATTCGCTTGGCGCGTGCCGAACTTTTCGGC
>JBJTAQ010000228.1:0-1856 GCA_046090945.1 Pirellula sp. | reverse complement strand
GCGAATTCTCCCATTCTGCTTGGTTGCCTGCCAAAGCACATCGATTTGGTTCAGGAATTTGTCAGCGGACTTTCCTGAGTAAGGTAAGAAACGAGCTTTTTCTCGAAGACCTTCAAGGGTTGGACCAGTAGCCTCCACCTTTCGCAACAATTCGCGTACCTGATTGACCTCCTGCGGCGTGCCTTGAACCATAATCCTTCTTGCAATCGTATCTCCGTAGAAAATGGGCCCCTTGGCATTCCCATCCTTGTCCTTGGAACTCGATTTGCCGAAAAATTTCTCAAGCGTCAATATCGCAGCTTGGGTGTCCATCTTGCCTAACTCAATCACCTCAAAGTCACTGGTTTGGCCAGCGAGTGTTTCAATGATTTCATCAATGATCTTATGATCGCTCGGAGTCGCACGAGCAATGATGTTATTCGACTTGGGATCCAACGCGAGGTTGATGTTCGTTTGACCAGAGAACTGGGTTTGAAGAACATCCATGGTGGTTTGAGGATCCGAACCACGGATGTTGTGGCTTCGAACTGCAACTTGCTCTGCTGTCGTCGTTGAAGCTTTACCGTCCATCGGTTCGACATCGACCTGCGTGACGATATCGCGAAGTTTCTGGAGTTTCTCAGGGGTTCCTGTCGCATACAGAGTGGTCCCAAACGAATCGGTCGAGATGCTCAGTTCCTCCGAGACATTCGTACCATCTTTGAGACCCAACAGCGGACGAGCAATTCCCAGAAGCTCCTCGGAACTCATGTTCTTCAAGGCGATCGTGACAATCTTGGACATCCGACCCGCATCAGGCATCTCGGATCGCTCGATGGTCTCTCGAATGAGCCTCAGTTTGCCACCAGTTTCCGTGACGATCAACTGATTGGCAGATGGTAACGATACAATCGAACCTTGAGGTCCAAGCAATGGTTTGACCTCGCGCTCAGCCTCTTCGACACTCAATCGAGTCAGCATAAAAACAGTTTTGCAAATCTCGTACTCGCCGCGACTGTCGAGTTCTTTCACAGGGACAAAATCAGAGACCTCGCGGATATACCCACGAATCGTTTCGGCATCGCCGGAGCCCAAATCGATGCACAAAAGTGCACGCTGCTTGCGCACGAGCGTGTATCCTCGATTGAGCAATACACCATTCATGATGTCCATGGCCTGCGCCACGTTGTAAACGCGATAGGGATCGCGATAGGTGAAGGTGCCGGCGGGGAAGAAGTCGGTTTGCAGGCTGAGGTCCGCTTCTTTAGCAAGCCACTTGAGAACATCTGGCCATGGAGTCGAATTGAAATTCAGTCGCAGTCCAAACTCGCCTGGAACACCAGTTGGAACCGATTCGCTCTGCGCTTCGCGTCTGGGCATCGAAGCCGTCGACTCCTGGGCCGCGCCGCGATTGGCAACTTCACTGGAATCCGCTGCCGATGCTTGTGCATCTTGTGCCGGCTGCTTGCCCGCGACTGGTCCGATCATTTCAGACCACTTGGCCTTCTGCTCGTCGGTCATCAAGTCCCCGAGCTGCTTAGCAAATTCGATGGCCCCCTTCTCCGGTCCCAGTTGACGCATCAAGCCCCGCTTACCCTCGACAATCGTTTGGAGCTTGGCCAACTGCTCCTCATTCACGGATAATGCTGTCGCAATTTCCGGCTCCAAGGCTGCAGCGAGTCCCAGGCCTTGAAGCCGCAGCTGCTCAGCTCGCTTACGCTGCTCCTCGTTGAGCATGGCCATCCCAGCATTTTCAACAGCCCTTAGGTTCTGACGGGATCGCTCCTTGCGCTGCACCGGATCCTCGATCGACCGCAACTCTGCAGCAAAACCGATCGCCTTGTCTTCGTGCTGCTTGACCAAATCCTTCAACTTGG
>JBJTAQ010000227.1:0-3022 GCA_046090945.1 Pirellula sp. | reverse complement strand
GTTGCGGACCGAGTTCCACGTGTACTTTTGCTTGGAAGGAAGTTCACCAGGGCAAGGAGTTGATCGTACACCGCAAGGGGGCAACACCTGCTGGCAAGGGAGTCTTGGGTGTGATCCCTGGATCGATGGCGACACCCGGCTTTGTGGTTCGGGGCAAGGGAAAGGCGGAGAGTTTAGAGTCCGCTTCGCATGGAGCCGGGCGGCGCATGAGCCGAACGGCGGCCAAGCAGAAGTACACGTGGAACTCGGTCCGCAACACCTTGAGCGACCGCGGAGTGCGAGTGATTTCGGCTGGCGCTGACGAAGCCCCTGGGGCTTACAAGGACATCCATTCGGTGATGGCTGCCCAGACCGAGCTGGTCGAGGTCATCGGCCAGTTCGATCCCAAGGTGGTCAAGATGTGCGAGGATGGAAGTCCAGCCGAGGACTAAGAGCCTCGTCTAAACATTCTTCCATTGGCGGTCCGCGGCGCTTGCCAGGACCGCATCGCAGACGCGTTGGGTTTCGAGTGCGTCTTTGAATGTCGGGTGGGCTGCTTCGCCGGTATGGAGGCTCTTGAGGAAGTCGGCGACTTGATGGGTGAACGAATGTTCGTAACCGATCTGTAGACCTGGAACCCACCAATTGCCCATGTAGGGTTGGTTACCATCCGAAACGTGGACACTGCGCCAGCCTCGAACGACGGAATCGTCGTTGTAGTCGAAGTATTTCAGTCGGTGTAGATCGTGCAGGTCCCAAGCGATGCTGGCGTTTTCGCCGTTGATTTCCAGTGTGTACAGGGCTTTGTGGCCGCGTGCGTACCGAGTCGATTCGAAGAGTCCGAGGGATCCATTTTGGAAATGGCAGAAGAACGAGCAAGCGTCATCGATTTTTACTGGGGACTTCTTGCCGGTTTCGACGTGGGTTCGCTCTTTGACGAAGGTTTCGGTCACGGCGCACACGTCATGAATCGATCCATTGATCCAAAGAGCCGTATCGATGCAATGGGCTAGCAGGTCACCGGTCACACCGCTTCCTGCGGCCTCGGCATCGAGTCTCCAGGTGGCCGCACCACCTTGGGGTACATCGGCGTTGATGGTCCAATCTTGGAGGAAGTTGGCTCGGTAGTGGAAGATACGTCCAAGTTTTCCGGACTCGACGATTTGTTTGGCAAGTGTCACGGCCGGAACGCGTCGGTAGTTGTACCAGACCATGTTCGCAACACCGGCCTTTTCCACTGCAGCGACCATCTCGAGTCCTTCGGCGGTATTCATCGCCAAGGGCTTTTCGCAGAGAATCATTTTGCCGGCTTTGGCTGCTTCGATCGCGATCTCTTTGTGCAGGTTGTTTGGGGTGCAGATATCGACTGCATCGATGTCGCTGCGTTTAAGGAGTTGGCGCCAATCGGTTTCGATGGACTCATATCCCCAGTTGTCGGCGAAAGATTTCGCCTTTTCGGCGTTTCGAGCGCAGAGGGCCTTAAGAACTGGTTTGTGGGAGCTTTGGAAAAAGCGGCTAGCTTGCAGGTAGGCATTCGAGTGGGCTTTACCCATGAAGCCGTAGCCGATCATACCGATACGAAGTTCTTTCATTGCGATTCCTTTTTTCAAATTAGATTGGTTGTGCGTGGGGGAAGTGGGCGCTTAAGCCTTGGGGCTTGCGTTCCAGCCGTGGGCTTCGCGAACAGCGATCATCGTTGATAAGATGGTGTTCCAGGTCTTTGGATCTTCGAGTGTTTTGTTTGAGAACATGCAACCGTCCCAGCAGATGTGCTGGATGCCCCGAGCTGCGGCATCTTGGAGCCAGTAGCCAGAGCATTTGACGATATCTAGTTTTCCAGCCGGGTCGTCTGCACGGCAGTGCTTGCCGGTTTTGTCGTGCGATCCTGCTCCGTGGACTTGCCCATCGTTTTGAGCGACGTGGAAGTCGATGGTCCAAGGCCGGAGTTTATCGGTCATGATCTTGTACTTGTCGTAGAACTCTTCTTGAGAGTAGCTGTTTCCAAGCAGTGCATGCTCCGGAGCGTTGTAACCGAGCAGGTACAGGTAGGTGTGGGCCAAGTCGGCTTGGAAACCGAAAGCTTCGGGCATGCCGACTCCCTCGAGGACATCGAGCATATCTCGCCAGGAGTGCATGCCAGCCCAGCAGATCTCGCCTTCGGCGGCTAGGCGTTGGCCGTGATCTTTGGCGATCTTGGAAGCTTTCTTGAACGTGTCGACGATCCGAGCGGTGTTGGCTTTGGCGTTAGCTCGCCATTTCTCGACACCGAATTCGGCGCTGTCGACTCGGATTACGCCATATTTTCTGATGCCATGATCTTCGAAGATGCGTGCGATGCGGCAAGCCATTTCGACGGCCGAGAGAAACTTCTTTTGCGATTCATCATCTCCCATGGCTGAATCGCCGACGGTACCTGGCCAAACCGGCGCGACTAGGGATCCGACTGAGAAACCGTAGCTGGCGATTTGATCTGCGATTTTGCGGATCTCTGCATCGCTGGCGTTCGGGTCGGTGTGAGGAAGGAACAGGAAGTAATCGATCCCCTCGAATTTTTGGCCGTTGACGTTGGCTTCTGCGGTCAATTCGAGCATTCGTTGCAGGGAGATCGGTGGTTCCTGATCGGGGCCATCTCCTTTGCCGACCAGACCGGGCCACATGGCATTGTGGAGTTTAGGAAGTTGGTTCATAGCGGGGTCCTTACGAAGAAAACAGGAAATGGATTCGATTGACTCAGTGGTTCCTTGGTCGGGAACTGACCGAGCAGAGCGCCTTAGCGTTGTTTTTGCCAAGCTCCGTTGGCGGGGAGATTCGAGTGAGCATCGGGACCGAAGTATCTGAGACCAACGAGTGGTTCGCTACCGGTGTTTTCAATTTCGACGCCGCGTGTAGCCGCATCGTGGCTGATGAAGACTTCGTCTTCGGTGTTTTGACCGAAGCGGATCATAGCGGGGGTTTGCAAGGCGAGTTTTCCGATGCGTCCCTTGCCTTGGACGGTAGTCCAACCGCTTGCCGCGCCGTCCTTGAGGATGGTTTTGGCACCAGG
>JBJTAQ010000226.1:0-6620 GCA_046090945.1 Pirellula sp. | reverse complement strand
AAACATGGGAGTGCCGGATATCTCCCATGTTTTTTCCTGTTTGAACTCCCAAGTCAAAGACATCGAGTTTGGCACCGAAGATTCGGAATGGTTCGGGGTACCAGTGCTCGAGGGCTTGACGCATGACGATGCCATCGGCGTCTCGGTACTTCGACGCGTTACCCATGGTAAAGCCCACGACGAAGGCTTCGTCTTGGTCGAGCAGGCCTCGGCCCAAAAGAATATGGAGCACATCGTGTCGCCGAAGAGTCACGGCACCGGGGAGTGCGACGGGGCTGCTGGGGTTTTCGAGCCTTCGGACCACTTCTGGAATCTCTACATCGAGTGCACCGGGAAGGGAGTCGATCGCATCTCGGAGCATGTCTTGGTCATTCGATAAACCCGGATACCAATGCCCCCAATACTTGGTCGATGTATCCGCATCGATTCGCTGTAGGTCTGTTGAGTAGAAAAGCAAATCGGGTTGGACCAAAAGCGATGTTTTGGAGAGGAATTCGGATTTGCCAAGTTGCTCAAGGTCTGCGATGCAATGCTGCGTTTCGGCTTGGATCAGTTGCAGGAGCCATAGAGCCAAGGTGTTTCTTCGCTCTGGAGATTGAGAATCGGACGCTTGATCCAAACGATCAGCGGCCAATTCAGCCAGTTTGCGGTGTTCCCAGAAAGGTGATTTGCCGAGTTCCTCGGTGGCTTCGATGCGCGTATGCAGCACCTCAAGCTGCGTTTCTGGAGTAGAGTCATTGACCAACTCGAAGCAGATTTGCCGATCCCAAAGAACGGACCATCGAGCGATGGCATCGACGGCAGAACGATCGATTTGCAAGTTTGCTGAGATAGCCTTCGAACGTTGTGTCCAGAGTCTAGCTTCGGACTCACTGCGCCAGGGCGACTGGTGTTGCATGATAGGGCTCCCCTGCGAGAATTCTACGGTGGTCGCTGGGTAGAGCCAAGATGCCCGGTAGGCTTATCGCAGCAAGAACATCGATTCGAGGGTTTGTGCAAAGGAGAGTTCCGGTTCTGGAACGCTTTCTCCGGCAACATATTTCCGCCATGCGTCGATGTCTCCCCCATAGCGGCGTCCGGTCAGTTCACCAAGTGCCTGGGAGGCTTGGAAGCGGACTGCAATATTGCGATCGTCGAGTCTACTTCCAAGGAACTGTTTGACTTCTTCGGACTTGTGGCTTCCAAGAGCACGCGTAGCGCTGAGTTTGACGTTGTTGTTAGGATCGGATGTCGACATCGCGATGAGTGTGTTGGTGGCCTGTTGGTCTGGTCTACGACGAAGGGCGGCGACCAACGCCATGCGGACCTTGTCGTTTTTATCCTTCGACAGAGGGTTCAGGGCATCGAGTGCATCTGGGCGATTCGGGATTTG
Source organism: Pirellula sp. (assembly GCA_046090945.1). Taxonomy (GTDB): domain Bacteria; phylum Planctomycetota; class Planctomycetia; order Pirellulales; family Pirellulaceae; genus JBKCUI01. The sequence goes on along the minus strand of JBJTAQ010000226.1, from coordinate 5,248 downwards.
ATCGAGGACTAAGACGGTTTCGCGACGGATCTCGGGACTGGTTTCCGTTTTGAGGATATCGCTGAGTTTGGTGACCCAATCGGATTGTTCCTGATCGCTCATCGAGGCGATTTGAGTGCGGAGTAACCGGAGTTCATCGATACGTTCGGAGAAGACGACGACCTTCTCACGATCTGCTTTCCATTGGTTTTGGATGTAGGGATTGAGTTTTTTGAGTTGGAAGAATGGTCCGTCGAGGCACCCTGCCAGCGGCAAAAGCAAGACTAGGGACCCTAGATGGGCGAACCAAATCCTTCGAGTTGACATGCAGCTTGTGGGGGTGAGGATTGAGGAGATTGATTTGAGACAATGGGTCTTAGCAAAAAACGGGAGAGAGTTTCCAGTCCAAGCGGAAAAAGTTGCTGTGGAATAAAAAAAAATAATTGGGGGTGCGGGGTGGAAAAATTGGCTGGATGGTGGATCGGAGTAAAGATTTGCGGGTTATGCGACCGAAACCAACCATAGCGGTCGTCTGGATTGTCATGCTGGCAGGGGTGTTCTTGGATAGGAATACCTTGACGGCGAGGCGGTATGGACCTAGACTTTTCGGCATTAAAGTCTAACTAGTAAAAGACTTAGGATGCCTTGAAGCACGGGGAATTCTGTCGTGACAAAGAAAGAGATCGTGAAAGCGATTTCCGATGAGACGGGACTCAACCAGCAGCAGATCAAGCAGGTCGTACAGAAGACGTTCGACTCGATTGTTCAGACGCTGGTCGAGGAAGGCCGGATCGAGTTGCGGAATTTCGGAGTATTCCAGGTTCGCCCCAGGGCGGCCCGGAGGGCTCGGAATCCGCGGACTGGTAGGCAGGTAGAAGTACCCGAGAAGTTCGTGGTTAGCTTCAAGCCTGGCAAGATCATGGAGGAGCGGGTCAACGCCATAGGCGGCACACCGCTAGCTCAGGTCATTCGCGATGCGATAGCTTCAGGCCAACTGGAGTTAGCCGTCGAGGATGACGAGGATTCCCAGGACGATCCCAGCGTGTCGACATCGGGGGGCAAGACCCAAGGATAAATAGTTCACGGAGTAAGAACCGATGCGACGTCGAATGCTGATGTGCCTGTTGTTGATGATGGCGACCGTACCGATGGTCGGGTGTGCACTTCCGATTTACTCGGCTTTGCCCGGTCGACGCGCTGAGCAACTGATTTTCACTTCGGAAAACTTGCGAGCAATGATTCAGGAGTGGGAGCGGTTTTGGTTTATGGATCAGCCTGACCACATGAGTCCGTACCGGACTCATGGAGGTGTGATCTAGCTAGCGGTTTTGACAAACTGCCAGATTGCGATACGCTATCGGAGGAAGTCTAGTCCCGAAGGGTGCTAGACGCTCGGGTTCATTGTGCCCGGGCAGTTATACTTTAGATAGTGTTAGGTGTAGCGATCGGCAAGAATCTTCGAAGCCTGAGTCGTTCTCGACTTGGGGTTACCGTCGTTGAGTTGATGGTCGTCGTAGCGATCCTTGGGATTTTGTCTGCGCTGTTATTGCCTGCCGTTCAGGCTGCTCGGGAGATGGCCCGTCAAGTTCAGTGCCAGAACAATCTTCGGCAAGTCGGGTTGGCGTTGCATAATTACCATTCGGTCTTGAAGACGCTGCCGCCGGGGTGCATGCAATGGCGTCCGTTCAATGGTCCTCGTATTCTCAAGAATTTTGCTTGGTCGGCACTGATTCTCCCGTACATGGAGGAGAAGAATGTGCACAGCTTGGTTAACTTTGATCAGCCCTTTGATCATCCAACCAATGCGGTGGCTCGGAAGACGAACATTGCGACCTATATTTGCCCTAGCGTCCCGATGGTTGCGGGGAAATCGGGCAAGACGGATTACGGCGGATTGTATGGTCAGCGCATCACGACCCGGATCAACACCGATAATGGGGTTTTTGTTTACAATCAGCCGTTCAAATATCGTGACATCCGCGACGGTCTGACATTTACAGCGGCGGTGGCCGAGGACACAGGTGGTCCTGACGGCGAGTGGATCAACGGCAGCAACATCTTCGAGCAATCCGGCGGCATCAATGACCCAAGGGCCTGGGTTTTAGATAATGAGATACGATCCCACCATCGCGGCGGAGCCATGCTGTTGTTTGCTTGCGGCAGGACGTTGTTTGTTTCGAATCACTGCAAGCTTGATGTCTTGGCAGCGATGATCACTCGCAATGGTCAGGAAGATTGGCAGTTCGAGGATTGATCTGCATCGCTTGGTTTTGATCCGGTTTCATTCTTCGGGATCGGGTTGACCGGTGCCAGAATCGATCGACGAGACCGTGGGGTCAACGCCGTTATTGAGCCATTTTGCACCTGCTAGTTGGATCTTTTCGCAGCGTCCGGTAGCTTGCTCGAGGCATTCGCCTAGCACACGGCCGATCCACTCGTCGGCTATCTGTCTGTCGGAACGACCGTCATGGAGATCGAGTTGTTCGAGTCCCCATGTGTTGGGTTTGCCGAGATAAACGCGTACCTTGGATGGCATCATCAGTGGGCTGATGACGGAGGTCCCCATCCGTGCGCCGGTGATCCACATCGGCACCAGTGGCACGCGGGCACGAAGTGCAACCAGTGCGGCTCCGGGCCGAACGGGTATCCAAGCCTGTTCGGTACGATTGATGCGGCCCTCGGGGAACATCCCGACGAACCTACCCTGTTTGGCCAGTTCGATGGCTTGTTTGGTTGAAGCTGTATCGACACCGCCTCGGTTCGTTGGAATGCATTGAAAGCTTCTTAGCAGAGAGCCAACGATAGGAAATTTAAAGTACTCACCTGCGACCATCCAGTGGACGCGGTCACCGGCTGCCAGTTGGATAAAGCAAGGGTCGACCGACGCGCGGTGGTTGGCCACCAGCACCGCTCCTTGATGATTACAAGTTCCCCGTATCGGGGGCTTGGGTTGCGAATCGGAGTTCTTCGCATTGCGGATAAGATCTGGGATATCTGCGATAAGACCTTTGGAGGGCATCCAACTGCCAGAGACCGGGTCTTGTTGGTAGACTTGAACCCTCCAGAGGTACCTGGCCATGAGGTAGACCGGACCGTACTGGATCCTTTCCCAGGGGGTGTACTTTCCGGGTTTAAGCACCAGCCAAGCGGCAGTGGCAGCGGCGAGGGCTAGGATTCCAAGTAGAAAAATTAATGCCGTTTGGGCCATGGTTTGAGTTTTCGGGTCGAGGTGCCTAAGTCCCTAGGGAGTAATCGTTTAGGAAGGATGGCTGAGTGTACGGAGGACCTACAAAGGGTTTTATCAATAAAAATGCTAGCAAATTGCAGGGGTTTTTGGGGTGACCAAAGTGAGAATTCACCAAAAATAGGTATTCAATCCATGGGTGTTTCGGGTATCGTAGAGGAACGCATTCCAAGCTCGACTTTAGCCGGTCGGGAGGTGGGACGCCTAGACCATCGAAGCGATGTGAGAGGCCTCCTTGGGTAGCTACTGAGTCTCGCGGCCACGGGCTCAGGGCGTCAACTTCCTAAGCAGAGGGGGTTGCCCGAGTTGAAGGATCTCACGCGAGCTCGAAACTGATCGAACACCTAGTTCGATTCACCAGCACGGCGCGTTGAATGGAAACTCAGAGTGCATGCTGCGATGGTTTGCGGGCGTCTTCCCCGACCGGCCTTTTCTTTTTCAATGCCTTCGATCCATATTCCAGTACTGCTCGAGCCGATTCTCAGTCAATGGCTGACTGGATTGAGTCCTCAGAAGAGAGACCGCAGAGGGTTGGTGATTGTCGATGGGACGTTTGGGGGTGGGGGGCACACGCTGGAGATTTCGAAGCGTTTGAGTGCTGGGGATTGGATCATTGGGATCGATCGCGACCCTCAGGCGATTCTCGATTTTATCGCTTCTCATCCGGAGTTTTCAGCCACTGATTCAAGCCCCTTTCCTGAGCCTCGGGGATGGTCGAGTCATTCCTTGGTGCTTCCTTCGGGGTGTCGATTATTGTTAGCATGCGGTTCCTATTGCAACCTACCGAGTTTGCTCGAAGCCCTTGGGATTCGGTCTGTTCATGGGATCTTGTTGGATTTAGGGTTATCCAGCGATCAGCTTGCCGACGAGCGGCGAGGGTTTTCGTTTCGGATCGATGGACCGTTGGATTTACGGTTTGATCCATCGGTCGGGGTTCCTGCGTCGAGATGGTTGCAAACGCACACCGAGGCGCAGATCGCCGATGCGATCTATGAGTTGGGTGAGGAGCGTTTTTCGCGCAGGATTGCTAGGGCGATTGTCGAGCAGAATCGGTCTAACCCGATCGGGACTTCAAAGCAGCTTGCGGATTTGATTCATCGAGTTGTACCGGGTCGAGTTCATGGTCGTGTGGATTCGGCGACGAGGACCTTTCAAGCTCTTCGTATCGTTGTGAATCGAGAGTTGGAGCATGTCCAAGCGGGTTTGGAAAGACTTCCCGGCGTGTTGTCCTTACCTGGAGGCCAAGCTCAAGAGACGACTGCCGAGGGCACGACAGAGCCGGCGGGGCGATTGGCAGTCATTTCCTTTCATTCGCTTGAGGATCGGATGGTCAAGAATGCGATGCGCGATGACCCGCGTCTTAAAAATCTCACGAAAAAACCTTTGGTTGCTTCAGAATCCGAGTTGGCTGCTAACCCTCGCAGTCGTTCTGCTAAACTGCGCATTGCGGAGCGGCAAGCGTGATTCATTTGGACGGATTAAGCCATGACTCACTCAACGAGTTCAACGCAGGATTTGCAGTCGACGGAGCAAGCTGGATATAGTCTGAGCGATACTGCTCGCGGCAGATTGGGTTGGGGGCCACTGTTTTGTGTGAGTGCGGCTGTGCTCTGGAGCACCAGTGCTTTTTTTGCAAGATCCCCTGAGTTTGATCGATGGCCTTTGGAGCATCGTGGGGCCGCAATCGCTTTTTGGCGAGCTGTCTTTGCTCTTTTGATCCTCGTCCCTTTGGTGCGCCGGGTCGCTTGGTCGTGGACGTTGCTCCCGATGAGTCTTTGTTTCGCGATGATGAACTGGACTTATTTGACCGCGCTGGTAGGGGGGCCACCTGCCAATGCGATTTGGATGCAGAATCTCGCACCTGCTTGGGTGATGCTAGCCGTAGTGTTTTGGTTCAGGGAGCCGACGACCCGGTACGATTGGTGGATGCTGGCTTGGTGCATTGCGGGTGTGCTGTTTATTTTGGGGATGGAGTTGACCCATTCGACTCCGAGTGCCAACGACCGGTGGTGGTCGCCTTGGTTG
>JBJTAQ010000225.1:0-5787 GCA_046090945.1 Pirellula sp. | reverse complement strand
ATCGCCGATCGCCCCGCCCTCGCTTGTCGTCACATTGCAACGGTTGAATCCTGTTGCGACCAGTTGCGATTGAGTTGGATTTTCGAGCAGATCCCCTGCGAGTTGTTCGATGGTGAATTGATCGAAGGGCATATTCGCGTTGAAGGCGGACACAACCCAATCGCGGTAGGGCCAAATCTGTCGATCGTTGTCCAAGTGCAGACCATGAGTGTCTCCATACCGTGCCACATCGAGCCAGTGCTTGGCCATCTCCTCACCGTAATGGGGTGAAGCCAAATACTGATCGACTAGTTTCTCATAAGCTTGTGGCGAGGGGTCTTCGACAAAGCGATCGACATCCTCGATCGCTGGGGGCAGACCGGTGAGCGTGAAAGCCAAGCGACGGACCAAGGTGCGAGGGTCGGTCGGTCCCTGCACTCTCAATTGCGTTTGTAGAGCTTGGGCTTCAATCGCTTGATCGATCCATTTCCGAGCAGGTGCCGAGCCCGACTGGCCGGATCGAATGGGCTCCAGAGACCAGTGCTTATCGTAAGCAGCACCTTGAGCGATCCATTGCTTAAGGATTCCCTTCTCTTGTTCGGATAGCTGCTTAGGAGCATCCGGCGGTGGCATGACTTGATCGGGGTCGGTCGAGATGATTCTCTGCCACACCAAGCTTTCTTCGGTTTGATTTGGGACGATGGCTTGGCCCGAATCCCGTTTGGCGGTGGCGAACTCGAAGAGGTCCAAGCGGAGATCAGCCCGGCGATTGGTCTCATCTTGTCCATGGCAGCGCAAGCAGGTAGTCGCCAGGATGGGTCGCACATCGCGGTTGAAGGAGACCTGTGCTGGAATTGCGATTGGAGGCTCTGGGGATTGAGCAAGGGAATTTGGCGACCAAAACCCGATGGCTAGTAGAGCGAGGAATAAAAACCGACTAGATAAAAAACAAGTAGCGCAGCAGCGCAGGAGCAATCGAGTTGTCATAGGATCAGGGGCAGCAGATAGGCCTCGATATTTAGCAAAAAGGCCATTATATCCAAAACGAACTTCGCAGTGGATCTAGTTGCAGATTCACCCTACTTGGTCACTGATTCGAGTCGGGTAATTTCGTGGTGGGCCTAGTCTTTCCCTGAATTTACTTTCAATATACTCGTCTCGGCAATGGTTTTAAACAGGGTTTCAGGTTCGACAGCGTTGCTCATCGCCAGCACCAGAGCTCAAAGCCCCTCCGTGCCCCTGAGGTTAAAAACTCTCGCGATGCAATGGAAGTTGTCCCGGCTAAGAAGCCAGGAATATGAAAAAAGAGTTCTTGCCCATTCAAATCCCTGAATGACAAGTCTCTGTAATTTCCAGGTTTCACGTCAGCGCAACTGGACGCTTACTTGCTGCAAGACTCCATTGAATGCGTTCTTTCGGCCTTCGCCGTAATTATCATCGACCGGCGTGCCGGTATCGATCCCCGTGTCGGCCGTATCATCGAGCGAAAAGACGTTCGCATGGGTCTTTGCTATCGCACCTTCACCGACTTGTTTGCCGTCGATATAGAGACGTGCGATGCCACCAGCACCACGGCCGCCTGCTCCCTTGGAGGCATCGTAATCGAAAGCCAACTTGATGGTATGCTTGCCATCACTCATCGCTTCGGTGCCGAGGACTCGGAAAACCTCTAATCCTAAAAAGTTGTAGGAGTACATCGGCTTGCCATGATCGACCCATAACGCCCAGCCACCGAATCGACCACCTTGGGATAACAGAACTCCATGGTTCTTGTCCCCATGGACCTCGACCTCGGCCAGCATATCAAGCGATGTGTTCTTGACGTTGATGAATGCATTTTCAGACATATAAACCATGCCTGGATAAACAGTCAGCTTGGTTCTACCGTCCATCAGGTCTGGGCGACCGGCTACCTTTGGATCAAACCGTTCGATCGTTCGATCATCGATCGGCAGGACCTTATGCGCGATGGCCTCTTCGGTGAACAACGCCTGCAATTCCTTCAGCTTGCCAGGATTCTCGCTTGCAAGATTCCTGCTCATGCTAAAGTCTTCTTCAACATGGTACAGTTCCCAAAGATCCTCGGTCAAAGGATGTCGAGGCTGAGCCTCCCAGGGGGCTTTGTGGATTGTTCCAGCGAACCATCCATCTTGGTATACGGCGCGATTCCCTCCGATTTCAAAGTACTGCGTTTTGCGGCGGTCGGCCGCATCGGGCGAGTCGAAACTGTAAGCCATGCTGACTCCCTCGATGGGCGCTTGCTTGACTCCGTTGACTTCCCTGGGTGCAGGGACTTTGGCAGCTTCGAAGACGGTTGGAGCAAGATCCACTACATGGTGGAACTGGTCTCGGATCTGACCTTTGGACTTGATCCCTGCGGGCCAATGGTACACCAAAGCGTTTCTGGTCCCTCCAAAATTACTTGCCACTTGCTTGGTCCAAGTAAAAGGTGTATTGCCAGCGACTGCCCAACCTGCAGCAAAGTGGTTAAAGCACTCTGGGCCACCCCACTGATCGATCTTCTCGAGCATGAACTGAGTCGACTCGGCAACTCCATTAAAGTAAGTTCCTTCGTTGAACATGCCTAGCATTCCACCCTCGGCGCTCGCACCATTGTCGCCTACGACGTAGATGATCAAGGTATTGTCGAGTTCACCTAGATCGGCGATGCTCTGCACGAGTCTTCCGACCTCATGGTCGGTGTGGGATGCAAACCCAGCGAAGACTTCCATTTGCCGAGCGAACAAGCGTCTTTCGTCATCGCTAAGATCGGCCCAGTCCTTGATCGCCTCAGGCTTGGGTGCTAGCTTCGTCCCTTTGGGTACCACTCCCAATTCGATTTGCCGTGCAAGGGTTTGCTCTCGGAGTTTGTCCCAACCCATGTCAAACTTACCCTTGTACTTCTCAATCCATTCCTTGGGAGCATGATGGGGAGCATGCGTTCCCCCGGTTGCAAAGTACATGAAGAAGGGCTTGTCGGGAGTCAACGATTGCTGTGCCCGCATCCAAGCGATCGCTCGGGTGGTCATGTCCGTGGTGAAATGGTAATCCTCTTGGTCCTCAGGCTTGCGCATCGGAGTGGTTCCATGGACGATCATCGGATCCCATTGGTTAGTCTCACCGCCGATGAAACCGTAGAACTCATCGAACCCAGAATGGGTCGGCCAGCGGTCAAAGGGTCCGCTCAGGCTCACTTCCCAAGGGGGCGTTTCGTGATATTTGCCCCATGCGGATGTCGAGTAGCCGTTCATCCGAAGCACCTCTGCCATGGGTGTGATGCTTTGCGGCCGAATTCCGGTGTTCCCTGGAAACGCCGTTGCGACCTCCATGATGGCTCCGGCGTTATTGCTGTGATGGTTGTAACCAGTCAGGAGTGCTGTGCGCGTTGGGCTGCAAAGAGCTGTCGTATGAAAGCGATTGTACTTAAGTCCATTGCTCGCGAGTTTTTCCAGCGTCGGCATAACACACGGCCCACCGAAGGCGCTGGAGTGACCGAACCCGATGTCGTCGATCAAAACCACAACCACATTCGGAGCACCCTCAGGGGCCTTAACCTCCCACCTACCAGGTGCCTTGGCATTCCTAGCATCAAGTTCCTTATACACTGGTGCGGCAGGTTCTCGGACTGGCAGAACGCTTCGGTCAAGCGTCTGCGCGGAGGTTCGGTTGCCAACAATCGGCCCAAAGAAACTGGCTGCGCCGAACAAAAGACCCACCGCAAGGGTCGAAAACTTGCATCGCATGATAAATACCTCCAGAAACCTTCAGTCGCTCAAACTCAGACAAAGGGCAAAACGCGATTCTAGCTGATAAAACTGATTGCAGGTTTCGCAGGCACAAGAGCCGAGTAGATTTACTCTGTGCATTTCTCTTAGATCATCAATCTGTCCGATCCGACCGATCAGTCCGATCATCAATCCGACCGATCCGACCGATCCGACCGATCCGTCCGATCATCGATCAGTCCGATCCGACCGATCCGACCGATCAGTCCGATCATCGATCAGTCCGATCCGACCGATCAGTCCGATCATCGATCCGTCCGATCCGTCCGATCCGTCCGATCAGTCTGATCCGTCTTCTTCCTCTTCGACAGTGACGACAGGTTCGCTCTTTCGGCTGGTTTTCGTTTTGGGAACAATCGGGTTATCGTCCCAGTTGTTCTCCCGACGGATCTTATTCGTTCGCTTGTTCGATCCACCCGAACTGTCCTCGGCTTCGGCTCGCATTCGCTCCCACTGGTCGATGGTGATCACCACCTCGCGGGCTTGCGATCCTGCGTACTCGCCGACGATTCCATCCTCGGCCATAAAATCGATCAGCCTCGCGGCTCGCCCGTATCCGATCCCAAGTGCTCGCTGTAGCAACGAACAGCTGCCTCTTCCCTCGCGGACCACAATGTCGACTGCCGCTTCGTACAAATCGTCCCGCTTCTTGAATCCACCAGGTCCAGCGTCCTCCTCGTCCTTGTCCTCCTTGACCTTGAGCTGCACAAGCTCCTGAACAAAGTTCTGCTCTCCAGTGCTGCAATGATCGACCACTGCATTGATCTCATCGTCGCTGAGATAAGTCCCCTGCCCTCTTAGGAGCGTGCTGGTGCCTGGCCACAGAAATAGCATGTCCCCATTGCCCAGCAGTTTGTCTGCGCCGTTTTCGTCAAGCACCACGCGGCTGTCGGTCCGGCTTGCGACCTGGAAGCTGATCCGCGCTGGCAGATTGCTTTTGATCAATCCGGTGATAACGTCGACGGTCGGCTTTTGCGTTGCAAGGATCAGGTGGATACCCACAGCCCGGCTCTTTTGCGCCAGGCGGATGATGTGGGCCTCGACCTCTTTACCTGCAGTCATCATCAAGTCGGCCATTTCGTCGGCTACAATGACGATGAACGGTAAGTGATCCGGGATCATCTCGGCCTCTTCCTCAGTTTCTGGCCTGAGTCGGTCTCGCAACTCATCACGACCGAGTTGATTGTAGCTGGTAATATGCCGAACACCTGCCCGTGCAAGCAATGCGTAACGATCCTCCATCTTATCGACAGCCCAAGCTAAAATCGCTTCGGCCTTCTTCATGTCGGTCACGACCGGGTGCATCAAGTGGGGTAATCGGCCGTAGCCACTGAGCTCAACCATCTTTGGGTCGATCATCAGCATGCGGACTTCATCCGGCCGACGCGCCATGAGGATCGAGCAGATGATCGAGTTCAAGCAGACGCTTTTACCGGTACCTGTTCGACCCGCGATCAACAAGTGCGGAAGCGCAGCGAGGTCCACCGACAGCGGCTTTCCAGAAACATCCTTGCCCAGGAACAGCGGTATCTTCATCTTGCGCACCTGCGCAGCCCCTTCTTCGATCACCTCCCGCATCCGGACAACTTGGCGTTTCTCATTCGGTACTTCGATCCCGACGGTATTCTTTCCGGGAATCGGAGCGACGATTCGAACGCTCGGGACTCGCAGCGCGATCGCCAAATCGTCTGCCAATCCGGTGATCTTCGACAACCGCAGTCCAGCCTCCATCTCGATCTCGTACTGCGCGATGACCGGACCGGTTTCGATCTCGACGACGCGGATGTTGAAGCCAAAGTTTGCAAAGGTTTGTTCGAGCACCCGCGCTTTGCGTTTGACTTCTTCGGTTTGCTCGTCGTAGGAGAAGTCGTCTCCTTCGGCCAGCAGTTCGACGCTAGGCAGGACGTACTCTTCGCTACCGGCTGGCAGTTTGGTATCGTTCAGTGAGTTGTACAAGGAGTTGCGTGCCTCTGCTTCCTCCTCCTTCTGCCGATTCTTGGAATTGCGAATTCGAGCTGACCAG
>JBJTAQ010000224.1:0-7120 GCA_046090945.1 Pirellula sp. | reverse complement strand
ATTGTAGATATACGTACCCGGGCGAATTTCGTTCAATATCGGGTTCCTGTGCGACTCTTTGGCCGTCGGCGTCGAACCTCCAGAGACCACTGGAACCTCGATTCCAATACTCCTAAGACGGTCGATCACCTTGGCGATCGCATCGTGGTACTGAGTCCAACTCTCCTGCGAAGCCGCCGGAAGGATATGCCCCGGAAAGCACATCAATCCCCGGAACTCCAAGCCTCTTTGCTGCGACACCCACGCGCACAGATCGATCGCCTGCTGGCTCGATTCGATCCCGGTTCGGTGAAATCCTACGTCCAAATCGACCATGATTCCGATCGCAACGCCAGCCCTTTGTGCCGCCGATGCGATCCCTTCTGCCGCTGCCTGCGAATCGACCCCCAAGGCAACTCTACCCCCGGAGTTTTCCGCGCAAGCTCTAGCCAGTTGCTCCAATCGCCTGAGCCGTGCAGGGCCAATTGCCGGATAGGCTAGGAACAGATCACTGCTAGCATGCGCCATCTGCTCGGCTTCGCCAACCTTGGCCACCGTCAAGCCTCCAGCTCCAAAATCGATCTGTCGCTTGGCCATCCGTACCGATTTGTGCGTTTTGGTGTGAGGTCGCAAACGCAAGCCGTGCTCGTCGCAGTAACCCTGCATTCGCTGCAAATTCCGATCGACCACTGCGGAATCGATCACCAACGACGGGGTGGGGTGATCTGCTGGTAACTCGATCCAACTCATTAAAAAACTTTCCAAAACAGGAGTTCATGCCAATCCCAAAACCTTAGTTTATCGGATCTTTTCCTCCACCGTAGGATCTTCGGAAAAAAACTCCTACAGTGTACAATCATGCACTGTTAGAGATCTATTTCTGATGCAAGACAGCCCACCCGAAACCGATTCCGAAGTCCACTTGCCGGTCGTTAAGGACCCTGTCTACCACTGCGTCTGTGGTTATGAATACGCAGTCAAGCCAGATCGTGGCGGTCAGTGCCCATTTTGCTTCCGACGCGTATCCGGAGAAGCCTTGCAGGATGCTTATGAAGCCACCGTCAGCCTGTCGAGCTTGCAGAGTTCCGCCCGCGACTGCGAAGTCGACCTAGCCCCAGCCGACGCGATGACCGATCGTGTCTTCGGACACTTCAAACTCGAAAGGCAATTAGGCCAAGGGGGCATGGGGGCTGTCTACCGAGCCCTCGACACTTCGCTTCAACGCTACGTGGCAGTTAAAGTCATGCGGAAAAAGGGAGCCGATTTCTCCCAGCGGGTCAACGACATGCTCCGCGAAGCCGTCGCACAAGCGCGTCTGAATCACCCAAACGTTGTGACGATCTACTACGTCGGTCGCCAAGAAGAAGAACCATTCCTTGCAATGGAACTTCTCCCAGGACCAACCCTCGCCGAACGAATCAAACGTCAAGGCACGATCCCTTATCCCGAAGCAATCGAGTACGGGATCCAAGTCGCATCGGCCCTCAAACATGCGACCATCTTTGATCTGATTCACGCGGATATCAAACCTGCAAACCTAATCCTGGCAGGCGAAGGCCGCGTCAAGATTTCGGATTTCGGCCTTGCGCGTACACGAGAACGTCAAGGAAACCAGGAATCAAACTCACTAGCAGGCACTCCATCGTACGTCGCACCCGAACTGCTTCGCGGAGGATCCTACAGCATCCAGTCGGACATGTATGCTGTTGGTGTCACTTTATTTGAAATGGTTTTTGCCCGCCTGCCAGTGGAGCTTAAGGGGGAGTCGCTCCAAGCCAAACTCGAATCGCTACTGGATTCGCAAATCGACTTTCCCAACCCTTGGCCCAATGCCGTCCCTCAGGAATTCAAAACTCTCCTGCAGCGTCTCCTAGCAAATAATCCCGAGGACCGCTACGCAAACTACGATGAACTGCTCGATGCGCTCCGAGATATCGCCCCGGTAAGTACGACTCCGGCTGGCTTCGCTCCGCGACTGATGGCTTACACAGTCGATCAAGCTTGCTTGCTTTTGGCTATGGCTCCGTTTGCGATCTCCATCTTCAGCATTCAAGCCTCGCGGGCCGAGAGCCGTCAACTACTGATCCCCATCCTTGCTTTCGCCTCCCTGATCGTCCCTGCGTTGTATCTATTCTTGATCTATAAAGGCTGGCCGTCGTTTGGAAGATACCTGTTTCAACTCAGGATCGTCGAAGAGCACGGACTACCACCGCGGCGCGAGCAGCTTGTGCCACGCGAGGTCTTAAGAAATGCGTTCGCTTGGCTCTTTCCCCTAGCTTTGTACCTTTCTTTACAGTCGGTCTCGCTTTCCAAGGGAATCGAATATTCCTTGATCGGCGTGCTCGGACTAAACTCAATCGCACTGTTCCTGTTGGGGCGACGCAAAGCCTTGCACGATTATCTGTGCCATTCGAACGTTGTACTGGCATTCAATAAATCGGAACTCAAGGCGTAGCGCTAAGCCTCAGTCGTCAAAAAACCTATGCAACGTATCGAAGTTCTCCTCGGGAATCGTTCCTATCCGATCCACATAGGTATCCCGGATGCGACCGATCTGGCACTTGCCCTTAGAGCCAATTTGCCTGATGCTTCCAAGTTTGTACTTGTCGTCGACCAAGCCGTATCGTCGATCGCGCTCAATATACGCGCAACGATGGGGCTAGGTACAAGCGATACTGTGATCATCGAAGTACCCAGCGGTGAACCCAGTAAATCGGCCAGCCAAGTCGAAAAACTCTGGCAGCACATGGCACATCTCAGGGCGGATCGCAAATCGGTGGTGATCGCGATCGGAGGAGGTGTCATCGGAGACCTCGCTGGCTTCCTAGCCGCTACCTGGAACCGAGGAGTGCGACTGGTTCAGATCCCAACAACCTTGCTCTCAATGGTCGATAGCAGTGTCGGCGGAAAAACGGGAATCAATCTTCCCGAGGCCAAAAATGTAGTCGGTGCATTCTGGCAACCCCACCTGGTCTGGATCGATCTCAGGTCGCTCAGTTCACTTCCGGAGCGTGAATATCGAAGCGGACTTGCGGAAGTCGTCAAATACGGCGTCATCATGGATTTGGATTTCTTCGAATGGCTGGAAACCAACGTCGAATCGATCCTTGCACGGCATCCGCAGTCCCTCGAGTATCTCGTCAAGCGTTGCTGTGAACTGAAAGCCCAAGTAGTCGCAGCCGATGAGCATGAGACCACAGGTCTTCGGGCCATCCTCAACTATGGCCATACTTTTGGACATGCTATCGAAACGCTCGCCAAATACGGCACTTATCTCCACGGAGAAGCCGTCTCGATCGGGATGACAATGGCCGGACAACTTGCAAGCGATCTTGGTCGATGGTCTAAACAAGACTTCCAACGACAGTCTTCGTTGCTCAGAGCACTTGGACTGCCTATCGGTTTGTCCACCGCACACGAACCCATCAGTGCCGGTTCAATGCTCCAAGCGATGATGCTGGATAAAAAAACCTCGCATGGGAAATTGAATCTGATCCTGCCAACTCGGATCGGGCACGTTCAGACCGTAAAAGATGTTCCCAACAAACCGATCGAGCAAGTCCTGCTGTGAACCTCTAGGATTCGTCGATGACTGACAGCTCTTCGCAGCAGGATGCTCATCGCAGACCAAGAGTGCTCCGGCGATTTTCGAGCCAATCGATCCAGAAATCCATGCCTTGAAGCGTCTTTCCGGATGTCTCCAAAACCTCGATCCCAGGACGGACGCACCTAAGATTTGCAATCGCAAGCTCGCGATCAAAATCGCAGGCTCCGGCCAAATCCATCTTGGTGAGCAATACCACATCGCAGGTGTTAAAAAGCCCCGGGTACTTGAGCGGTTTATCCTCACCCTCGGTCACGCTCAGCAGACCGACACGTAGCGATTCCCCAAGGTCCCAACTTGTCGGACAGACCAGATTGCCGACATTCTCAATGAACAGATAATCGATGGGACTCAGCCCCCATGCGTTCCATTCTCGCTCGATCATATCGGCTTCCAGATGGCAAAGGCCATGCGTCATGATTTGGCGCACAGAGGAACCGCTTCGCTGCAATCGCTGTGCATCCCGATCGGTCTCTAAATCCCCTACGATGGTCGCGACGCGTCGCCCCCGCTGGATCATGCGAGCAAGCGTCTTTTCGAGCCAAAGGGTTTTGCCTGACCCAGGACTGCTCACCCAATTGCTCACGAAAATACCCTTGGCTAGAAAATCCTCTCGCAATTGCCGAGCAAGTGTGTCGTTGGCTTTGAGGATTTTCGTTCGCACCTGCAGGATTCGAGGTTCCATCGCTCAAGCCTCCTGTTTCCCTTGCAATTCGATCCATTCGACTCGCATCTCCTGGACCCCATCGAGCAGGCTCAAGGGATCACCACACCATGGGCAGTTCTCTGGTCCATTGCCGGTCTGCTTGCCTTGATCGAAAGACTGTTGACAAGCATTGCAAATCCAAATCTCTTCGATCCTCTCGATCTCCAAGTGGACATCGCAGTAGAGGGTTTGGTCGGTTACCCAACGAAAACTGTTGCGCAGCGAGTCTTCCTGAACACAGCTCCAGGCCCCGAGTCGAATCCCGACGGCAGTCACCTCACCTTGAGGGGCATGCGATTGCACAATCTTAAATATCTCATTGGCAATCGATAGTTCATGCATCGAAACCACCCTGCTCCACAAACTCAACCCGTGCTCACAGTACCCAACCCCTGGTCCGTACGTTAAATTATCATACCGTGGATCGGGTGTTCCGGTGAATCGGGCAGTCTAGTCACCATTCCCTACAAGCGTTCGTTTCCATTGCATCCTATGTGCTTGGCAATCCCTGGACAAATCGTCAGCATCAACACGGAAAGTCCGCTGCGCATGGGCCGTGCGGACTTCGGAGGGGTGATTCAGGAGGTTTGCTTGGAATACACGCCGGAAATCGCCGTCGGGGATTACGCGATCGTCCATGTCGGATTTGCAATCGCGAAACTCGATGTCGATCGAGCCAAACAGATTCTTGCTACGATCGATCAGCTCCCATCGGGCTAATGCAATGCATGCAACCGATTTTGGAAACCCAAATCATGTGGCAAGGTTAGTGCGTGAAATTCGCTCGATAGCGACCCGACCCTGGACCCTGATGGAGGTCTGTGGAGGCCAGACCCATGCCATTCTGCGCTACGGGATCGATCAACTATTACCCAAGTCGATTCGGATCGTGCATGGGCCGGGTTGTCCAGTGTGCGTCACGCCGATCGAAACGATCGACCGCGCGATCCAGATCGCCTTACAACCAGGTGTGATCTTTTGCACCTTTGGCGATATGCTCCGAGTTCCGGGGAGCTACAGTGATTTGATGCAGGCAAGAAGCCACGGCGCAGATATCAGAATCATTCAGTCTCCCATGGAGGCTTATCGCATCGCCCTCGAGGAATCGATCAACTCCAGATCACCCCAAACATCTCATGCAGTGTCGGCGCCTAGGCAAGTCGTCCTTTTTGCCATCGGATTTGAAACCACCGCGCCGGCAACTGCTATGGCGATTCGGATGGCCAAGTCCCAGCAGCTGGATCGATTCAGCGCACTGGTCTGCCATGTGCTCGTCCCACCGGCTCTGGAAGCTATCTTCTCGGATAAAGAGCATGGAATCGATGGTCTGCTTGCAGCCGGGCACGTCTGCACCATCGCGGGTTATCGTCAGTACGAATCGATTGCCAGTCGATTTGGAATGCCGATTGCGATCACCGGGTTTGAACCCTTGGACCTGCTTCGAGGTATCCTCGAAGTGATCGCTCAGCTCGAAACCAAGCAGTCTGATTATCGCGTGGCCAATGTTTACGAGCACATCGCCAGCCCCGATGGAAACATCCATGCTCAGCGGATCGTCGAGGAGGTCTTTGAACGTTGCGATCAACCCTGGAGAGGGTTCGGAGTGCTGCCGCAAAGCGGCCTAAAGCTTCACTCAGACTTTGCTCATCACGATGCTCAAACCCGTTTCCCAACGGCTGCTGTACCAACTGTGGAATCTTCCATGTGCCAAGCGGCAGATGTGCTGCGCGGTAAAATTCGCCCGATCGAATGTCCTGCTTTCGGCAAACAATGCAACCCTAACAACCCACTTGGGGCTCCCATGGTCTCGAATGAAGGTGCCTGTGCGGCCTACTACCTCTATCAGTCGTTGCACTCGATTGGGAAACTGCAATCGCAGGTCCAACCATGAGCCCGAGCGATTGGACATGCCCGGTTTCGAAGCATCCTGCAGAGACGATTACCATGTCGCATGGTGCCGGAGGAAGACTATCGGCAAAACTCTTCGAGGAGGTCTTCGCTAAGCACTATCCTAGCCCCGAACTGATGGCACGTAGCGATAGTGCCGTATTGGACTGGGGCTCTGACGATCGACTGGCACTGAGCACCGACGCTTTTGTCATTCAACCACTGATGTTCCCAGGCGGGGATATCGGTAGCCTGAGTGTCTACGGAACCGTCAACGATTTGGCTGTCCAAGGTGCAAAACCTATCGCTTTGACGATCGCATGGATTCTCGAAGAGGGATTCCCTATGAGTGATTTACACCGACTGGCTAGTTCGATTGGTCATGCCGCCTCCGAATGCTCGGTCCGCATCGTTGCCGGAGACACCAAAGTCGTCGAGCGAGGCCGGGGACATGGATGCTACATCACCACCAGCGGAATTGGACGCATCGATAAGTCTTTGGATCTACACCCGAAAAGGATTCGCTCCGGCGACTGCGTCTTGATCAGCGGTCCGATCGGTGATCACGGAATGGCAATCATGAGCCAAAGGGCAGGCTTGGTTTTTGAACCGACTCTCAAGAGCGATTGTGCACCACTTCACATCCTGGCCAGCGAACTGATCAAGCACATACCCCAGGTGCGTGTCCTCAGAGATCCAACGCGAGGTGGAATCGCCGCAACGCTCAACGAACTTGCGGCCAGCAGCGGACTGGGCTTCGAGATCGATGAGTCCAGCGTTCCGATTCGACCGCAAGTCAAATCGGCTTGCGAACTGCTTGGACTCGATCCTTGGATCGTGGCCAACGAGGGAAAACTTGTGGCAGTGGTGCCGCAGGATTCGCTTGAACGGGCATTGGATATCCTGACATGCCAACCTTTAGGTCGCGAGGCTTGCTGCATCGG
>JBJTAQ010000223.1:0-2509 GCA_046090945.1 Pirellula sp. | reverse complement strand
ACCAAGGCACCTGACAATCCTTGGACTTGGCGTTGGCTGATCTTGCTGGTGGGAATGACTTCCTTTTGCGGAGTGTTGGTAGGTCTACGTTGAGCAGGCGCCCATAGTACCAATGCAAGAACAAAAGCGATATGAGCTATGGCGCAAGCGGCGGCGATGAACAGATGGTAACTAAGCACCATTGCTTCGTCCGAGAGCAAGGCAGCGGTTGCAAGGATAGCGACCATGTAGCCGGCGCTGCCGGCGGCTCGGGCCGAATAAGCATGGTTCGCGAGGCTAGCTACGGCAAGGTGATTTAAGAGGTTCATGCAGCAAGCATGGGCGCAGGCGAGCATCAGCAAGCATAGGCCCGTTTCGATAAAGCTGGGCAAGAGATTGCGGCCGGCTTGGGTGTTGGCAAGTTGCCAGCCGAGCAGGAGTTGCAGGATGCCGGCCGCTAGGGCTGCGGTAAAGAGCAACCGGACCGGCTGACGGGTCCATTGCCTGCGCTCGGCGAAGCCAAAGAGAAAATAGGTTAGCAGTCCCGCGATCGGAACGCAGCTTGCCAGGATGCTGGCAGTCGGTGCCGAGTGAATCTGCCGCAGGTGAGTTTGTAGAGGGAATACGGCAAAACCCAAGGAGAGGAAATGCAGGAAGAACGCAAGGCTGGTGGAAAACCACCGATACAAGTTTTTTTCGGTCGGGTTCTGAGAGTCCATTCAAGCCGGGATGCTAGCGGGGGGTGTTCCAGGAGTAGTGTTCTTCCCAAGCTGCCTTGGAGATCGCTTTGGAGTATTCATCGAGAATCATAGGGAACTTGAAGTCAAGTTTCGCGAGAGTTTCCGGAGAATAGAACTCTGAGAAGAAAGATTCTCGCCGAGCGATACTTCCTGCCCCGTCATTGGATTCTCGGTCGAATCGATCGTTGAGAGCTTGGGTGATGCGTTCGATTTCACTGACCCGTTCTTGCATCAGCTCAGCGACCTTCTGATCGATGCGTTGGTTGAGGGACTGAGTGCTTGGCTCGTTGTTACTTGGTTGCGGGGGCGGATCGGCTGGGATTTCGAATCGCAGGGGTGCGGCAAGAACCATCTTTAAAAGGATCTTCAGCCGAGGGTCGGTACTGATAGAAACATGATCGAATTCGTGCTGCAGAAGTTTCGATTTCCAGGGGTATTCAGGCTGAAAGTTGGTTTTCACAAAAACCCGATGGGTCCATTGGACATCCGGTATTACGACGTTGGCGGCAACAGCGATCGTCGGTGGGTCGGCAAGTTTTTGAAGGATAGGGGTGTTGTTTGCAAATCGATAGCGATACTGGTAGGCGAAACGAAACTTGGTCAGTCCCTGTTTCTGTCGTTCGGTAAGTTCCTGATCGTTAAACTCAAAGGTGACTTGGCCGATATCGATGAGCCTTTTGATCCCGGGGGGTGACTGCTCGACCCATTGAGCAAAACGATCCCTTGGGGGGGGCTGGTCCTTTGCGGGTTCCTGGGCCCAAATCGAGCAACCCAGGCAGAGCGACAGAAAGCCGAGTGCGGGCCGGAAACGGCAGGGAGATTGAGGAGCGGTAAGCGATCCGGGGGGCATGGAGGCCGAATATTCAGAGTGATTTGTTGAAGGCGTTGCCTTGATTAAATCACAGGACCCGAGGGTGG
The DNA here is from genome assembly GCA_046090945.1 of Pirellula sp. Taxonomy (GTDB): domain Bacteria; phylum Planctomycetota; class Planctomycetia; order Pirellulales; family Pirellulaceae; genus JBKCUI01. The sequence goes on along the minus strand of JBJTAQ010000223.1, from coordinate 872 downwards.
TGCTAGTCAGGATGGCAAAAGATCATTAAAACTTGTTGAATCTTGATGGACTTTCTTGGGGAAAAAGGATGGCAAAACGAGCAAAGCGATCGACCGACGAACAAGAGGTCAAAGAGGTTCCGATTAAGGGTCGGGATGTCGAGACGATGACCAAGCTGCAGAGGTTGGCCGCAGCGGTGGCTGAGGTAGCCAAGAAGCGGCGAGACCCATTCTTGGAGGTTCCCTCGAGGTCCCTGACGAATTCCCATTACAACAAGCGCAAGCGATTGATTGAGATGGGGGGCAAGACCAATCGCCGGGAGCTCTTCAATCTCAATCAGGCGCGGGCTTATATGCAAACGATCCTGGTCGGAAGCGGTTGTTCGCGATTGATTCGCCAGGGGAAATCGACCAGTATCCGGGGCATGTACTACATGCTCAAGCATAACATCGAGGGGACGAAAGAGAATACATTCGAGGATCAGAGCGAGTCCGATACGATCATCGAGGATTTAGAAGTCATCACAGGGGCGATGAGAGAGGAACTTCATCTGTACGCAGAACCCCGGGGGAATCTGGCAGGCCCGTTGGTGGTCATCGATGGCGAGAATGAATTGGATGCGTCGAGGATGGGAGCGGCCGGCTACCCGATTCCGAGCATCGTCGAGCCGGATCGGGTCAAAATCAAGCGCTGCGATGCCAAGTTTATCTTGCACGTCGAAAAGGGTACCGTCTGGCAAAGGTTCAATGAGGACAAGTTTTGGCAGAAGCACAAGTGCATCGTATCGCACGGGGCTGGACAACCTTCCCGGGGGGTGCGGCGGATGCTGTATCGTTTGCACACCGAGTACAAGCTACCTGTATACTGTCTGCTGGATAATGATCCTTGGGGA
>JBJTAQ010000222.1:0-2331 GCA_046090945.1 Pirellula sp. | reverse complement strand
GCAACGAAATTTCGACCCTGACGACGTACCTCGGAATAGCCGCCGATGACATCGACGATATTGATCGCCTGCCGGACTCGCTCCTTGGTCTGATTGTCGAAGGTCGAATTCATAAAAAATCCGGGTTTACTCGCATGCTCGGAATTGGTATTCCGAAGTCATCCAGCAAGGAGCGCGTTGAACACCCATCCAGGCTGCCTCAGTTCGGGCAAAGAGTATCAGTGATTGAATTCCGCCAAGTCAACATCACTTGAGGAACATTCCTCCAATTCCCACTTTTTGTCGAAAAAAACTCAAGGATACACGCTGTAGTCCTTGCTAGCATTCGAATCACCCGAGTTGGGAGTGATCAGCGATTGAAGTTCGCTTGGACTCGCAGACATCGGAATGAAAACTGGATTGCCCTGCGTGTCGACTCCAAGAGCAACCTTTGTATGTAAACCGCCCAAGGACTCCAGTGGAGTTCCGGCAAAACTTAGGCCCGCGGACTGGATGTCAAACAGATCAGGTTCCGTCCAACCCAGGCCACCGTTTTGGGATTCGACCAGCAGCAGCGTCGGAGTATCGCTGACCTGCTTGTAGCTCATCGGACCACTTGGAGGAAACAGTGTCCCTCTGCCGGTCAGCAAGACAAAGTTCGGTTGTTTGGTACCCCAAGCGTCCGGGGAATTATCGCTGCAGAACTCTCTAGGCATCTGACTCATGAGCGAAAGGTTCAACGGGCTATCCCAGGATTGGTCCAGCGCAAACTTGCCGTAGAGGTCCTTGTAGCCTAGGAAGGGCAAGATCAATACACGCCATGACAGGAGCGGCTTGCCCGATTTGTCGAGCACTTGCGGTGGAGGGTAACTGCCGTATTGATCGCAATAAGCATTGAGGGCGTTGGCAATCGCCGTCATGCGAGCCAAATCGTTATTGCAAGCTGCGATCGAGAGTTGTCGCCGAAGCGCAGGGAGCCCGAAAATCACACCCATGGCGATGAACGAAATCAGGGAGATCGAAGCGATTCCAAGCAGTGCTCGAAGCAAGCCTCGATCATCGGCCGGCCGATTCTGGGAGTTGATCTTGTGGGCCTGATGCTCGGTCAACTTGCCGGTCTGCAAGGCGGAAACCAGTCCGCCAAATTTGTCTCGTGTCGGCATGATCACCGGCCTGCCGCAACTGGCACAAGGACCGCTTTGACCTAGATACTCTTCGGGCACACGCGTGCGATTCAGGCAAAACGGACATGTGAAGTCGAAGGCCATGGCAGGATCAAGCTTTGCGTCCGATGAACTGATAGTAAGGGGTTCGAACCAGCGGCATGTAAGGAACCTTGGCCCTGTTTTCCTTTAACCAAACCCTCTGGAAATGGGATTCCAAGAAAGGCAAGTGGTCCGAGCAAGGAAAGACATTATCGCCTGAGAACCATACGGGCCAAAACGTCCGAGTCAACCAACCGTGCTTGGACAGACCCGCCGCAGGGTACTTGCGCGAGACATAGAAATCGATCACCCCAATGGAGCCTCCGGGCTTGAGGATTCTCAAAGCGTTTTCTATGGCTGCGAACCAGTCTGGGATCATCGTTAAGGAGTATGAAAAACTCACCACGTCGACTTGTCCCTCGACAGGCACCCAACTGGTCGCATCGGCTGCAACGGCTTGGACGTTGCTCCAGCCATTCTTTTCAACGCGTTTGTCGACCACTCCTAAAAGCGATTCGGCCAAATCCACAACATAGATCTTTTCGAAGTTTCGGATCGATGGGCCGATGAATTCGAGGTTTGCACCCGTGCCTCCACCGAAGTCGACCCAAGTACCTCGGTTGGATTGACCGAGTCGCTCATAGACCTCCTCGCGACCTTTTAAAAGCCGTTTGCGGAAATCGTCGTAGTGCTCGGCTTGGCCCGCATAGAAGTTCTCCATCCGCTGCGCGTGGTCTTTGCCACGGACCGGACGGAGGATTAAGTGGTAGAGGATTTTCAGATCGTTGATAAAGGACATCGCAAGCTATCGATCGAGGAGGTATCCATGAAAAAACCAGGAGCCCTCTTGAGGACCCCTGGTTTATTGGAGAGCATGCAAGCACTAGGAAGTGCTCGATGCGTGACTCTGTGAGTGAAAACTAGAAGCCCTTGAAGGGGTGCGATGCGGTGTCTTTCTGAGCCACCATTTCGGCTGCTGTGGGCAGACCCTTCATGGCATTGGCGATCGCATCGAGGGTGGCTTGATAGTTGTAATCGTAAATCTTCTTGTCATCGCTGGCGGCCGGGTGGATGAACACTCCGCAGACGATCACCAACTTCTCGGCTTGGTCGGCAGGGATCACTCCCTTGGCAACGCTCTCAGCAA
>JBJTAQ010000221.1:0-2557 GCA_046090945.1 Pirellula sp. | reverse complement strand
CGACCGAGATCGACAGACCAACAAGATCACCGCCAAAACAACCAACATTGGATCTTGGGGGATCCCCCTGCAGAAGCTTTTTGCAGAGGATACCGCACTGCCACTGAGTCTGGTTGTCGACATCGATGGACGTGAAATATCCATCGAAGGTATTGACGATCTGGAGCAAACAATCTGGTTTGACAAGACCGACGAAGGATGGCAGCGGCGTTCGGCTGACGCCCGCAGCGTTAGAGATGGAGCTAATTATGGTGTTTTCAAACAAGCGTTCCGCAATCGCTTTGTCTTGGTTTACGGGACCCAAGGAGACGCAGCAGAGAACCAGTGGATGTTGGGTAAGGCTCGATATGATGCCGAGACGTTCTGGTATCGGGGCAATGGATCGGTCGACTGTTGGAGCGATCGATATTACCTGGAAGTTGCGGAGCGGGAACCGGAGAGTTTGAAAGACAGGAATGTGATTCTCTACGGAAACTCTACGGTGAATGCAGCCTGGGCACCCCTTCTCGAACAGAGTCATGTCGTTGTCAACAAAGGAGGCTGGGGCAAGCCCGGAGGCGAGACCCGGGATGCAGAGTTGTCTCAGGAATCCGCCACGGTGCTGATGGTTCGTCCGAAGACGAAGGGGACCGGTTTGATCGCGTTGATTGGAGGTACCGATTTAGCAGGAATGCGAGCCAGTGGTCGTTTGCCAATCTTCTCGTCGGGGACCGGGTATCCAGACGTGTTAGTATTATCGCCCGAGTATTTGAGAGTGGGGACCGAAGCCGTTCAGTGGGCCGGATTTTTCGGTCGCGATTGGAGCATCGAACGCGGAGAGTGGCTACCGAGTAAGTGACCCAACGGCCATCGACCGTTGGGTCACGATAGGGTGAAATAATCGCTAGAAAAGCATCCTAGCGATTTAACTCTTGATCTCGATCGTTCGGGAAGTCGCCTTGGGGACTTTCGGAACGCAGATCCGGAGGACTCCGTCCTTGAAGTGTGCGGAGATATGTTCGCTAGCTACCTGTTTGGGAAGGCGGATTGCTCGGGCAAAGTTGCCGGTTGAGCGTTCGGCTCGGTGTTGCACCGAGCCTTCCCCTACAATCGGGGCCGCTTTGGTTCCCGAAACATGAAGTTTGTCCTCAAGCAGTTCTAGCTTTAGGTTCTCCAGCGTGACACCAGGCAGGTCGAGCATCAACTCGTAGCCGTGCTGGTCTTCGAAGACATCGAGGGCCGGGGTGAAGGCGACTGCGGTTGGTGCTTCGCTGCCTTCAGTGTTTGAGCAACCGTTGGTAGAGCAACTGTTGCTCGAGCAACCCTTGCTCGATTGGCCTTTATTGAGGACTTGGTCGAAAATGTTTTCCATCTCGACGGCGAAGTCTTGCAAGGCCGAAGGAAATTGTCGAATTTGGAAAGGAAACTGAGCCATAGTGAAACCCCTCTCACGAAAAAAGTTGCGATCGCGGGGTGCTCGACAGACACCTGTCAATGTGGCAGCACCTTTATTGGATCAACGGAACTTAAGAGCAACGATCGTGCCAAACGGCCTCAGAGCTTGCGTTGAAACTTACCTCGCCGCCTTCGATCACCTCGAACTACCTGGGTATAAAGTGGTTGACAAGAGCATCCCCTGATTGACATCATGAGCGCAATCCAAACAATGAATCGGCTGTGTTTGTCATTTCTCCGATCGTGACTTGGGGTGCATTTTGCTGCGAAAAACCGACGGATGGATCTACGCTTGTCTGCTGGCGCTCCTCGCAGGTTGCTTACCGAATCCCACAGGTTCCGGATTGATCAAGTCTGAATCGGGATCGGGCGCGTTTGCGACCTCATCGGCGGCAGTCGAAGCTACCGAGTCGCAGGTAGGGGCCAGGAATTGGAAGCCCCCTGCACCGCTGGATTCCAAACGGGCGTTTAGCTACCTGGAGAAACTTTGCAAGCTCGGCTCTAGGACTACTGGAACTGTCGGCATGCAACAGCAGCAACGACTGCTCGAGGAGCACTTTTCGGCGCTTGGTGGCAAGATCGAATGGCAAGCGTTCAACCACAAGCATCCGCTGACAGCGGAACCTGTCGAAGTCAAGAATTTGATCGTGCGATGGAAACCGGAACTCAGTCCCCGGGTGATGCTGTGCTCGCATTACGATACTCGCCCCTTCCCCGACCAGGATCCCAAGAATCCCAAGGGGTTGTTTGTTGGTGCCAACGATGGCGGCAGCAGTACAGCTCTTTTGATGGAGTTGGCGCATGCGATTTCCAAGCTGGACTTGCAGGTCGGGGTCGATTTCGTTTTCTTCGACGCAGAGGAACTGGTCTACAATGCCAGCAACGGTTCCACGTTGGGAGATTACTTCGTCGGTTCGACTTACTTTGCCGAGCAACTTGTAGCCAACGGACCTCAGAGAACCTATCGGGCCGGAATCCTGATGGACATGATCGGCGATAAGGAACTGCAATTGTCTTGGGATGAGGTCAGTTTCAAGTATGCGGCGACACTTGCCAAAGATGTCTGGTCCATCGCCAAGGAGTTGGGGCTCAAGGAATTCAATTCTCGCGTGGTGCATTCGGT
>JBJTAQ010000220.1:0-4662 GCA_046090945.1 Pirellula sp. | reverse complement strand
ATTGATATCAACAGTAAATTATAATTATAAGCTGAGGTATTAAATAATTTTTTAATTATGCGGGTGTAGCTCAATGGTAGAGCAGCAGCCTTCCAAGCTGAATACGAGGGTTCGATTCCCTTCACCCGCTTTCCTGTCCGTGCTGCTGTAGCTCAGTGGTAGAGCACTTCCTTGGTAAGGAAGAGGTCATGGGTTCAAGTCCCATCAGCAGCTTTAGCTCGGCGGGAGCCAAGGCAATTGGCTCATTTTATGCATTGCAAGTTTATAGGATTTGCTTATGCTTTTTGCCTTCGGTCAGCAAAGGTGTCCGGCTTGGAGTCACCGCCAGGGTTTTTCCTAGGGAAAATGGCCCTGGAGGGTGGTTTTAAGAGATCGGTGATGGGCATCTGGTCAGGAGGCGTAGAGTTGTTCTGTAGTTGTGCGTGGGCGTTAGCCGGCATGGCATCGGCTTCACGGCGACAGATTTCAGGGTTTTTTAAATTAGGTGTTGTAGCAAAACATGGCCAAAGAGGTATTTGAACGCAAGAAACCCCACTGCAACGTTGGAACGATTGGTCACATTGACCATGGCAAGACCACCACGACTGGTGCATTGCTAGCGGTACAGGCAGCCAAGGGGTTGGCGACTCCCAAGACATATGCGGATATTGCCAAGGGTGGAACGGTTCGGGACGCGACCAAGACGGTGACGATTGCAGCATCGCACGTCGAGTATGAGACGGAGAATCGTCACTATGCTCACATCGATTGCCCTGGTCACGCGGACTTCATCAAGAACATGATCACTGGTGCGGCCCAGATGGACGGTGCGATTCTGGTCGTCAGTGCCGCTGACGGTCCGATGCCACAGACCAAGGAGCACGTTCTGTTGGCTCGTCAGGTCGCGGTACCTGCGATTGTGGTTTTCTTGAACAAGTGTGATTTGGTTGACGACGAAGATTTGTTGGAGTTGGTCGAGTTGGAAATCCGGGAGTTGCTCTCCAAGTATGGATTCCCAGGCGACGACACTCCGATTGTTCGTGGGAATGCCAAGGCTGCTTATGACAAGCCAGCCGATCCGGTTGCATCGAAGTGCATCAGCGATCTGCTAGCTGCTGTTGACTCGTTCATTCCGCAACCGACTCGCGAAGAAGACAAGCCGTTCTTGATGGCAGTTGAAGACGTCTTCAGCATTGCAGGTCGAGGTACGGTGGCTACGGGTCGTATCGAGCGTGGGATGATCAAGGTGGGTGAGGAAGTCGAGATCATCGGCTTGGTCCCTGAAAAGCGTAAGACGACCGTCACGGGTGTCGAGCAGTTCCGCAAGGAAATGAAGGAAGGTCGAGCTGGTGACAACGTGGGTTGCTTGCTTCGTGGTGTTGATCGAAAAGACATCGAGCGTGGTCAAGTGTTGGCCAAGCCTGGTAGCATCACTCCGCATACGAAGTTCGAGGCCGAAGTCTATTGCTTGAGCAAAGACGAAGGTGGCCGACATACACCGTTTGTTAGCGGCTATCGTCCTCAGTTCTACTTCCGCACTACGGACGTGACTGGAACAGCGAATTTGATCGGCGCCGAGATGTGCATGCCTGGCGATAACGTTCGATTGACCGTCGAGTTGCAAAAGCCTGTAGCGATTGACGAAAACGTTCGTTTCGCGATTCGCGAGGGTGGCAAGACGGTTGGTTCGGGCGTTGTGACCAAGATCGTTGAGTAGTCGGTCTTGGTAGAGATTACAAAGCGTCGGATTCGATAGAGATTGAATTCGGCGTAGTCAGATAGACGGTCGCGGGGTTTTAACACCCGCGATTTGTCGTAAAGGGGTGTAGCTCAACTGGCAGAGCACCGGTTTCCAAAACCGGGGGTTGCGGGTTCGATTCCTGCCGCCCCTGTTTGTCCGTCGCGAGGGCTTTAGCAGCTTCGGTGGCGGTTATCAGTAAGTAGTGCGAGCAAGATTGCTTTAGTATGGCAACGATCACAGACGATTCCTTAAATCGATCCTTTGGCAGCGAGTTGTTCACCGGTGCTCGGTACAAGTCCAAGCAGGGTCGGCTGGTAAGGCGGTTGACCTGTTTAGCGATCTGGTTGGCTTGTTGGCTTGGTGGATGGCAGCTGTTCGAGGCCATGGGTGCTTGGATTGCACCGAGTGGTTCGGCCCAGGCCAATCCATTTTGGAGCGGTGCTAGATACTGGTTGCCATTTGGGCTGACCGCCCTAGGCATGTGGCTTGGCTACCGCTTGATCAATTGGCCTCGTTTTGCGGATTTTTTGATCCTTGTCGAGGGCGAGTTGAACAAGGTTTCGTGGCCCAGGAAAAATGAGCTTTACAGGGCTTCGATGGTTGTTATATTCACCATGGCATTCCTGGCGCTTTTGCTGTTTTGCTACGATGCATTTTGGCACCTGCTGTTACAGACGCTGGGGGTGAGTTAAGTTTTATTGGTAGAGTCGTTCGGTTGCGACGCTCTTGGGGCTGTTGCCGGGTGGAATCCTGGTCGAGTTCCTGTAGAGAAGAGCCTGGGCGGCCAACAGCCAGGAGATTGATCGGCGGTTCCGCAAGGGGTCGGTTGATGGATCGAGTGTACTGGCGCTAGGTTATCGAGTGAACAATTCCACGAACAATACGACACCTGAGGGGCTAGCTCCGGCACCGCAGTGGTACATCCTAAAGGTTGCTTTCAACCGAGAGGATTCCATTCGCGAGGCGCTCGAGAAGCGGATCAAGCTGTCGAATCTTAAAGAGTACTTCGGCGAGATCTTAGTTCCGACCGAAGACGTTGTGGAATTCACCCGGGCTGGGAAGAAGCGCGTCGTGAAGCGCAAACTCTATCCGGGTTATCTGATGATCCAGATGATCATTAATGATGACACTTGGTTTCTTGTGCGTGAGACACCGGGCATCGGCGACTTCACAGGGACGTATGGTAAGCCTACGCCGATGACGGATGCGGATGTCGAGCGAATCATTAAGCTTGTGCATCCGGATGTGGATCAAGAACAAGGGCCGAGGACTTCGATTCCGTTTCGTCCAGGCGATCGCGTTCGGGTAAAGGAAGGGAACTTCCAGAGTCTCGAAGGGGATGTTGATCGGATTGACGAAGCCAACGGAAGGGTCACGGTTATTATTAATATTTTTGGGCGCAGCACACCGGTCGAGCTGGATCACTGGCAGATCGAGTCGCTGTAAGTCCTGGCGAAGAGGCATCAAGGGCAAATGGTTGTTCGGGTGTGCGTTTCGTCTGTCGTTTGGAATTTGTCATTTAGGTTTTTTTAAACATGGCCAAGCAAGTCACAGGCAAGGCGGCGTTTCAGGTGCCGGGGGGCAAGGCGACCCCTGCGCCACCGGTTGGAACATCGTTGGGCAAGTTCGGTATTAATCTCAGTCAGTTCGTCACTCAGTTCAATGAGCGAACCAGGGAGTTCAACGGCACGCCGATTCCGGTCGTGGTGACGGTCTACTCCGATCGAAGCTTTGAGTTCATCACCAAGAGCCCGCCTGCTTCGGCTCTGCTGAAGATTGCAGCCGGGATCGCTAGTGGGTCTGGCGAGCCGCACAAGACCAAGGTTGGTAAGGTCACCCGAGCTCAGGTCGATGATATTTGCAATAAGAAAATGGCGGACCTAAACGCCCGCGACTTGGTCCATGCTCGTCGCATGATCGAAGGCACGGCCAGAAGCATGGGAATCGAGATCGTAGAAGGCTAAGTCCAGAGGAATTTTTCAAATGGTCAAACCAACGAAGGCGATGAAATCCATGCTGGCTAAGGCACCGGGCAAGAATCCGATGCCGTTGCAGCAAGCGGTTGAAGTGCTCAAGCAGTTCAGCAAGCGTAAGTTCGATCAAACGATCGAAATCCATATTAATCTCGGGATTGATCCGGCGCAGAACGACCAGATCGTCCGTGGTTCGCTCGTCTTGCCCCATGGGATTGGTAAGGCGCAGCGAGTGATTGTTTTCGCCAAGGGTGACTTGGCCAAAGCGGCCGAAGAGGCGGGTGCCGAGGCAGTCGGCTCGGATGATCTAGCCAAGCGGATCAAAGACGGTTGGCTTGATTTCGACGTCTGCATCGCATCGCCGGACATGATGGGTCTGGTCGGTCCTCTCGGTAAGTTGCTCGGACCTCGTGGTTTGATGCCTTCGCCTCGCGCTGGCACTGTGACCAACGATGTGGCTCGGGTGGTTAAAGAATACAAGGCTGGTAAGGTAGAGTTTCGAAACGACAAGGGATCCAATGTCCATGCGGTCGTTGGCAAGATGAGTTTCGATGCGAGCAAACTGGTTGATAACATTGGGGCGTTTATCTCCTACGTTCAATCGATCAAGCCGAACTCGGTCAAAGGTACTTACATCAAGTCGATTGCGATCTGCGCAACGATGACCCCGAGCGTCCGCGTGTCGGCTTAAGGAACAGGTGAGCACATGAGCAAATTTGTAAAAAGGCTGATCTCCCGTGATATTTCCCATCGACTCGATGGCGTTAACGATGCGATGGTCGCGAATATTGTTGGGATGACCGGAGACGAAAACTACGCCGTGCGAAAAGCGCTGCGTGAGAAGGGTTTGAGTCTGTTGGTTGTCAAGCGAACGCTTGCGGCGATGGCCACCGAAGGCACCTCGCTTCGTCGTGCTTTCGATGATCATTCCGGCAGCATTGCGGTGATTTGGGGTGGAGAGGATTTCGT
>JBJTAQ010000219.1:0-3532 GCA_046090945.1 Pirellula sp. | reverse complement strand
AGTTACTACGGTCATTTACACCAAAACTCTCAAACCCACTCCGGCGGTTTTCTTTTCTGGTTTCATGAACTTCCTCGGCGTGCTCCTTGGCGGGACAACGGTTGCATTCAGCATCGTCAATCTTCTGCCGGTCGATCTGCTCATCGATGGCAGTAGCACACGGGCTATCGTCATGGTGATCTCATTGCTGCTGGCCGGAGTGATCTGGAATCTCGGGACTTGGTGGCTCGGACTGCCTGTATCGAGTTCCCACACCTTGATCGGCTCGATTCTCGGGGTCGGTATGGCCAGCAGTTTGATGGCTAAAGGAAACCTCGAAGGAATCAACTGGAGTAAAGCCACAAGTGTCGGTCAGGCTCTGCTGCTCTCGCCGATGATCGGCTTTTTCGCCGCTGCGATCCTACTTCTGGCGATGAAGTTGATTTTTAGAAACCCGAATCTCTACCATCCTCCTGGCGAGGGCGACAATCCCCCCTCTTGGATTCGAGCGGTTTTGATCGCAACCTGCGGTGGGGTCAGCATGGCCCACGGTTCAAATGACGGCCAAAAAGGTATGGGGCTCGTTCTGCTAGCGCTCATCGGGTTCCTCCCAGCTTACTACGCGATGGATTTGACCCACCCGGGACTGGCTGTCGATGTCCACGACGCGGCTGTGGCGATGAAAGCAAAACTCGAACAAAACGGGATCGACAATCAGAAACTACTTCAGCAACTGAACGAAATCGAGGACAGCCTACAAGGAAAATCATCCTTGGCCGATGTGCCGTCGGAGGATCGCTGGCAGGTCAGGCAATCGATCTATCGATTGGGTAAAGAGATCGACAAGGCAAAGCTGTCGCCAGAGTTGACCAAGGATCTGGCATCGCATCGAAAGGTGCTCAAACACTCGATCGAATATGTTCCTTTTTGGGTAATCCTCGGAGTGGCCTTGGCTTTGGGTATCGGAACGACGATCGGGTACAAACGGATCGTGGTGACAATCGCCGAGAAAATTGGTAAGACGCACCTGACTTATGCCCAAGGTGCTGCTGCGGAGACCGTGGCGGCCGTCACGATTGGACTTGCGGATTTGTTCCACGCTCCGGTGAGCACTACGCAGGTCCTCTCTTCGGGAATCGCTGGCACCATGTGGGCCAACAAGTCAGGGATTCAGGTCAGCACGATTCGCAAGATTTTGATCGCCTGGGTGCTCACTCTGCCGATGGCAATTCTTCTCGGTGGCGTGCTGTTCTTCCTCGGGATGATGATCTCGGGTGACCCCAAAGTTTGAGTAGCAAGGTGTAAGTAGAGAGTTGCTGAGCCTATTGGACCTTAACCGATTGAATGATCCGAAGCATGTCGCGATCGAATTGACCTCGAGTCAATACGGCGTCAAGCCCCAGGGCGCTTGCCTGCTCTAAACGATCGGCCAGGACATGGGCTCCATAGCAGAGCACTTTTGCAGTCGGCAGAGCCGCTCGAACTTGAGCATAGAAGGAGTCTAAGTCCAGATCCGCGAGCCCTAAGTCGACGATCACGACCGAGGGTTGGTGTTTCCAGTCAAAATCGGAAGCAAATATCTGCGGCTTTCTGAGGACCTGGAGTGACACTCCAGCGGACTTGCATGCTGCAGAGATTTTGGATTGGAACATCAAGTCGTTTGCGACCAAAACAAGATGAGTCGTTTCGCAGGACTTGGACGTGTCGCTCGTGTTTTCCATCGCTTGGGCTCAATCTCCGGCGATTGCCTCTTGGTAGATCGTCGAAACACTTCCGTCTTGCGGATCGACGCTGGCTTCGGCAAATGACTCGTCGGTCTCCCAAATCCTGACCTTGATCGCCTGGGCACCACTGCCTTGCAAGATCACCGGGCATACCTCTTCGAGCAGGTACTTGGCCATGTTTTCCGCTGTTGGATTGTAGGGCAGGATGTACATGCGACAGGGTGTGACCATCTTCAAGGCATTGATCGCATTGTCGTCGTTTTGGCAAATCAGGAAGCTGTGGTCCCAGTGCTCATCGATCCAACCCTTGCAGCGGCCCTTGAGGTCCGAGAAATCGATCACCCGCCCTACGGAGTCCTGGGTGTCACTCGTCACGAAGAAGTCGCAGACATAGTTGTGGCCGTGAAAATTCTCGCATTTTCCTCCGTGCTTATAGAGTCGGTGCCCAGCACAAAACTTGATACGACGCATGATGGTTAGGCTCATTGTTCCGACTCCAAAATCAGCTCTGGGGCTCTTGTGGCTCTGTGGTATGTAGCTTGGGGTTCTCGCGGTGACGATCGATGTCTCGTCGGGTCTTTTTCTCAAGGTTCGCCAGGATGGCAGCCTCGAGATCTACGCCTGTTTGGTTGGCTAGACACACAAGAACGAATAGCACATCGGCCATCTCGTCGGAGAGATTGTAGGCCTGATCGCTTTTTTTAAAGCTCTGATCTCCGTAAGTTCTAGCAAAAATTCTCGCTAGCTCCCCAACTTCCTCCATCAAAACCGCCATATTGGTCAGTTCGGAAAAGTATCTCACGCCGACGGTCTTGATCCAATGGTCCACCGTCTGTTGAAGCTGGGCAATTGAAAGCGGCTCGTGGGGATGGTCCATGTTGCTCTCCGATCGAAGATCGCCCGTGGTCCGATCCAAACGGCCTGAATCAGCCCTCAGGCGCCGAAGCCAGCCGACGCCGATCGGCTGTCGACTCGTCGTGCCAGTGGAAATCGTTGATGTCGTCTTGGCCCATCTGCCAAGTGAAGAAGGCGCTGCGTTGATCGATTACCGTAGGGAAATCCACGATCCCCTCATGGGCAGATCTCAGGATCACTCCCAAGCGTTCTAATTCGCTGATGTACTCATCCAGATGCGACCCTTGAGCGTTGAGCTCCTTTTGCATCTCCAAGATCTCTTGATCGTAGACCTGGTACCTCGATTTGCCCTGGTGGCTTCTGAGCATCCTGCGAAGGTGACTTCGACGATCCGTAAGCTCACGGTGCGACAACGAGATGTCAGCCACGATCAACCGCAAGAGTGGTAACATCGACCGAGCTTGTTCCAGCGAAAAAACGGAAGTTGTGGCGGGCACGAACCTGACCCTTAATGAGGCTCAAAGCATTAGGAAATCGAAGGAAACTACACCTCCGGACTCTCAGACAATAACCAGAATCTTTAGGTTCGGAAAGCTCATTTGCAAAACTCTTAGGAACCTCCTGTTAAATTAGAAGGCTTAATAACGGCACCCGAGTAATTATCGGCTCGTCCTGACCTAAAAAAAGTGCCATGAGGCGAATGTGTGACGAGTATTTCGAAAATGCAAAGCGGTCGAGCGATGCGTATGGTAGGAGCGTGCAAGGAGCGTTAGACTGAGATCATGATTGGACCGATTTTTCAACGCGAAACGGCAGTGTTGCCGCGCAGACCGCGACACTTTGCGGCTCGCGTGGTTTTTTTGGTGATGGTCTTTGCGATCATCAGCACGACTTGGTTGCTTTTGGCCGGTGTCCAGCCGGTCCAGAACGCCGGAGATCTGGCCCGCTTTGGCGTTCTGATCTTCCAACTCATC
>JBJTAQ010000218.1:0-4008 GCA_046090945.1 Pirellula sp. | reverse complement strand
GTAGGATCTGCTCGAGTGGCTCGCCTCGGAACCCGTCGAGCGAGTTCTCGAGTACAAAAGGGATACGGCCAATCCTGCTTCTGGCTGACTGAGCAATCGCCAATCGAATCGCTAAATCGACAAGCCTGCGTTGACGCGTCTCGGCCGGCGGAACTTGGGCATCAACCACATCGTACCGCAATCCAGCGTTGTAGGCTTCGGAGTGAAGATACGATGCCTCAATGGCCCAAGTCGGTAGCTGACGCACTGCACCGGCTGTCAGTTCCGATAGAATTCGCTCTGCACTAGGGATCAACGAACCGCTGGAAGTGCGACGCACCACTGATCGGGTCAGCAATGAAGACTGAACTTGCGAAAGTCGTTGGTGCCAAGCACCACGCTGATTCCAACGCTGAATCATCAACTCAGCATGCGCCAACTGCTGGCTGATCTGGGTATCATCCCAAGCCCCCTTCGAGTTGCTTTCAGCCTTGCTCGGTACCGCTTCGGCGCTGCTGCCAACCCCAAGACTCTGCTCGAAATTGTGCTGCTGGACCTGCTGCAACTGCCCCCGCAACCGATCCCGCTCAGCAATCCACCAAATCCGATCGTGATCCACCGGATCCGAATCCCTAAGCCGCTCTAAAAGCTGGGCCTCTTCGTCTTTCAAGGCCTTGTAGCCCTCGTCTAGCTCCGTCTTTGCAGGACAATGCACTCCCAATCGACCCGCTGCCCACCACAACCTTTCCGGTGATACAGACCCCAGCGGTGAACAAAAGACCATCCCAAGGATGTCCGCTCGGAGTTCGTCCCAGCGCGCATCGGAGGACTCTCCCTCCCAAAACATATTCCCTTGGCCACGAACTCGCTCGTCGTCGTCTTGATAAAGCGATCCGCCCGCCGAAGGCACGGTTTGAGTAAGCTGTGCGAAAAGGGGCCTGCCACCCACGCAATCGATCATCCTCAAATGACCCGATGCATCCACCCATGTCACCGAACCGTCGATCGATGCAAACTCTGAATCATCTAACTCACCAAGCGTCTGGCCACGAAACAGCAAGCTTTTGGTGAATCGAGTCAGTAGCGTACTGTTTGCTACCAATGGGGAATATACCGCGTTCAAGCCAGCTCCCAAGGGACCCACATGGTACTGGGAAGCTGCGTTCTTCTTGTCGATATCTAAACGAACCAAGTGCATGGCCTAGACTCCTCCTTGAATCCCACTCGCCAATCAGCAATAACAAGTGGGCACCATAGCACATCTAGTCAATCTAGGTAAATAGCAGAATAGAGCGCTGCAATTGGGATCGCCTTAGTTTTGCTAGCAATTCCAAGAGGCCGCAATCCCAAGGCTTATCCCTTCCTACCATGCGGTGTTGATCGGTCGGTTTGATCGCCACGCCGCGAAATAATTCTTGTTGCACAGTAGTTGCTGACAGTGTTGGACTCAGGCCTAATTCCCTGTTATCCAATCCTTAGAAAAACTCGTAAACCAAATCGTTCGATCCCCTTCGTACAGGCATCCGATGCGACCGTCGGATAATTCAACAAGGTCCGAATACGCGGCCTTGCCCGGATCGAGGACGCGGCCGACAGGCCATGTTTTTCCGTTGTCGTGACTAAGCCGGATCGTCAAGTTCTCCCGCTTACCCCTCTTCCCCTCAACCTCCTTGCCATCTGAATCGAATTCAACTCGATATGGGTGCGTGAAGATCAGTGAACCCGATGGTTCTCGCAATGCCAAAACGCTCGACATGCAAATCGGGTCGTAAAGATCCGTGTGAAATTCCGGTTTGCTCCAGCCACTTGCCCCATCCGGACCAATCGTAACTAGCTTTCGATTGGGCTTCGATACATTTCTCGTCACCAACATCACCCTGCCGTCGGAAAGTTCGGCCGCGATCGTCTCGTTAGGATTTCCAAACGCTCCCTCATTCGGAACCGCTAAATCACCAGCAAGCCACGTCTTGCCATGGTCGTCGGAATAAATCGTCGCGGCCGCCGATGGTGCGTGATCGCCGGTGTTGCCATAAGCCATCCAAATCGGAACCACCAAACGACCTGATTTAAGTTGAATACCGTGCCCAGGGCCGGTGGCTATCACCTTCCAATCGTAGTGTTTGCGAAATGGCTTGAAAGCCTCGGTGATCTCGACGGGCTCAGACCAACTTAGTCCGTCGTCTAGACTACGCATCGAGAAACATCGAGCGTAGTTGATGCAGTAGAGAAACTCGATACTGCCAGTCTGACGGTCGACGATCGCTACCGGATTATTGACCGTCTGCTCCGCAGAACCGTCAGATCCCTTGCGAGGGTTCCCCTCGATCCGATTGCCCTTGTGCGCAATCTGCGTCGCTGGTGACCAAGTCCTGCCGCCGTCGAGCGATCGACGCAAATGGACCTCGATCTCACCCCAGTCGGCTTTCGAGTTCTTGCGCGCCTCGCAATAAGCGATCAACGTGCCTTTTGCGGTGATCACCACTCCGGGAATCCTATAAAGATGCACCCCATTCATCCCTGAAGGAAATAATTCGAGCTTGTGCTCCACCATAGGCTGCGCGAAAAGATCCACCGGCGCGATCCAAGAAGTGAGAATCGCAAAACCGAAAAACAGCCAACAACGACCTTCTGCAACTTGAATCATTTTTTAGGGCATTGTACTCCTAAACTTTTCAACCACAGAGGTACATTGCGCAACGCTGTACGTCTCTGTGTCTCCGTGGTTGAAAAAACGGTCTTACAGGGGGTTTGATGGGCAAAGACTCCCTTCTCTTGTTGTAAACCTCCTAGCACTTTTAGAATCGATTGCTAGACATTACACCACCTATGATAAAAAATGCAATGACGCCAATGAGTAGAAACAACATTATCCAAACAATGATCGATGTCCTGTACTTAATATGAGGCGTTGCTCGTACTATGTCTTTGTAGCCCTCAGAAAAAACCATCTCTCCCTTGGGAGAAAGCAATAGATACAAAAGATAAGCAGAAGGAATGGTTACGCAGGGAAATCCCAGCAAGCCGATTGCTGAAATAATAATTGCTAACATCTTATGCTTGGAGTTTAACGTCTGCATAGCCCGTCCACCTAGCAACAGAACCGTTCCTAACGCCAAGAAGAACACGCCTAACGCAACGGTGATCAGTCCGGCTGTTAATGGAGACCCAGTTTCAAACTCCTCCCCGCTTTCTAGGACTTGTGAACCATACAACGCGACGACAATACCCGCAACGGTGTAGAAGGCGCCGAACAGAAGCTGCAAAATCGCCCACAGTGTATACAGGCAGCCAAAGCTCTGAATGTTCGCTTCATGACTCAAATGGCTCTTTCGGATCAACTCTGCCTGAGTCAGGTCCGCGCTGATGTCTTCGCGGATGCTACCGAATGCCCCAGCCGAGGGTTCAAAGGGATTTTCAGACATGTCAATTGCTAATTATGAAAAGGAAAAGGGGCAATAAAACGATTCGAGGTGCCTAATAACATAGACGAAAAACGCAGGGCCATGGGCTTGGGTCGAGGGCTTGAGGATGAAAACCCATAGTTATTAGCAAACTCGGGACTCCGACTATTGGCCTGACTCTTCGTCCAAATGAAATAGATGCAGAAAACGATGGTAGACGGGCGCAATGATGATCGCGACCATCGAAAGGAAGGCTAGGCCGCTGTATAGTGCATAAAACGTTGCAAAGAGCTTGCCAGCGGTGGACTCCATTCGATCGACAGGGCCCATGCCCGTCAAAATCATCGCTGCATTGATCAGCCCATCAATCAACGGAACTCCTAGAAAGTAGCTGTAGCCAAATGTGCCGATGGCAAGCGATACGCTAACGATGACAAGGGTCGCCAAAAAGGCACGAAACAAACGACCTAGAAATGATTGCATCGAAGCGAGTTGTTCGCCCCGGCGCTCATACTTGCCGCCTAGAGAGTCCAGTCGCCTGACCTGCTTCGAACTCGACATAAATTCACCTCTTGATTGCAATCAAGGCTAGAATCGAAAATCGTCACTGCTGGGTTCATAGACAGGG
>JBJTAQ010000217.1:0-4340 GCA_046090945.1 Pirellula sp. | reverse complement strand
TGGGACAGCTGTGGCACATTCCTAGCAATCCTCATCGTCCGGCGTTTGAGTGTCTTCATCCTCTTCCTCGAAGTTGTTGTAATTCAAAGGAGAGATCGCCCGACGAAGGGCCTTGGTCATCGCCTCGATCGGTGGTTCCAGTCCGGTAAAGAGTCTGTATTGATAAGCAGCTTGTCGAACGAACATGCTAAGCCCGGTGATCACCGGGCAACCCATCGATTTGGCTTGACGGATCAGCAGTGTTTGCTCCGGATTGTAGACCGTATCGAAAACCAAGGTGCGTTGATCGAGATGGTCTTTGCGGAACGGTGTTGCGTCCATCTCTGGGAACATTCCGATGGGAGTTCCATTGACCAAAATATTGGGTTGGACGCTGTGTCGTTCCTCCCAAGGGACCGCTCTTCCTCCAAGCTCCCTTGCCAATCGATCTGCCGCTTGTAGGTTGCGACCGGAAATAGCAACGCGAACGCGTCGTTGTGCCAGCCCCCAGCCGATAGCCCGTGCGACACCACCTGAACCTAGGATCAGGGCCGAACGACCTTCAAATGGGTTAGGCTCCTCGTAGATTTTGCTCAGACCATAACCAATGCATTCCATTGCAGCGCGATAGTCGGTGTTGTAACCGATGCGGTCCTCGCCACTGAAGATGATCGTATTGCAAGCTCCGATGCCTTGCGCGGCAGCCTCGCCCTGAGTCAGCAGTTGCAGGACCGCTTGCTTGTGAGGAATCGTGACGCTCAAGCCGCCGACGCCTTCGCGTTGGCACCATCGAATAAAGGGCTCGATATCCGCTGCGGCAACTCGAAAAGGGAGATATCGATAGTCTAGTTCGTTCGCTTGAAATGCGCTGTTATGCAGCATTGGGCTGTAGGACTGGGCTACCGGATCTGCCACGACTCCGAAGATCTTGGTCTTGTCGGTGATCGTCTCGACGCGATAAATGTGCTTCATGTCGTTGTACGACAACTGTCCCGGAGCCACACGACGGTCGAGATTAAAGACACAGTAGGTAAAGGGGGCTCCATAGCGGGTGGCCAAGATACGGCTCATCGAGCCGTAATCGCCCATGGCGATCGCGATCGTTGGAGTTTTCGACTTGCGCATCAACTCGATGACCCGAACCGTATCATCGAACGAATTGGATTGGACGGCTACCTTGACAATATCAGCATCAAGCTTGGCTAGCCTCGCATGGATCTCCTCGAGGTCGGCAGGGACCCCTTCAAAGTTGTGGTAGCTGATGATCCGCTTGGTCTTGCCATACCGAGGTATTTTTGTGGCGGTGTCTTCCTCTAGATCGATGTATTCGACCCCCATCGCGATCGATTGACGCAAGAGCATCAATCGATCGTCTTCGGACTTGTCCCATCGTCCACCATCCTCTTTGCGGCGACAAGTGACCACGACAGGAGTGGGCCGGTTCTTGAGGATTCGGGCCAGTTCGACACTGCGCGCAATATAGTCCATGCGCAACTCGACGAGCTTGGCCCCCTGGGCAGCGACATCGAGATGCTCTTGGATGGTGTGCTTATGACGAGTTCGGGCGACGGTAACGCAAAGCATGCTAATGAGCGGAAAAAGCGGAAGGGAGTAGGGTTACAAAATTGGTGGACCGGACCAGGTTAAAAATCTTTCGAGGAGCGTTGGTCCAGGCTCGGTCAAAAAACTCTCGGGATGGAACTGCCAGCCTTCGACGGCGAAGTGCCGATGCCGGACACCCATGATAATTCGATGACCGTGGGAATCCTCCACCCAAGCTGAGACCTGGAGACAGTTTGGTAAACTTTCCGGGAGAATCACCAGGGAATGGTAACGCGTGGCGATAAATGGGTTGGGAAGTCCGGCAAACATCCCCTGGCCGTCGTGAAAAATCCGGTCGGTTTTGCCGTGCATCAACTCCGGGGCTCGAACAATTTTGCCGCCGAAGGCTTGGCCAATCGATTGGTGCCAAGGCAAACACCTAGGATGGGAAATTCTCGGTGAAGTTGCTCGATCACCGGAACGCAGATCCCTGCCTCGTTCGGAGTGCAAGGGCCTGGGGAGAGCAAGATTCGATCGGGCTTTAGCTGACGCACTTGGTCGACGGTCAGTTCATCGTTCCGAACCGTGCGCAGATCGAGCCTCGGATCGATCTCTCCAAGACGCTGGACAAGGTTGTAGGTAAATGAGTCGTAATTGTCGATCAACAGGATCATTGATCTAGTTATTTCGAAACGGAATGGTTATTCTTTGCAACCCCGTGGGTGCTCTCCCTGGATTAATCACCTATTAGGGTAACCACAACCGAGAAAAAAGGTACTGCTTTGGTCAGACAAGGGCTGAAGTTGGTAGAAGAGAACGACGATAACGACCATGCGGTTTGTTCATTAAGCACCACGTATCCCGGATAGCTTTTATGGGACGCTTGCCCTCCTCAGGGTCCACATCAGGTTTTTTCTTAGGATCAGGCCGTTCCGAGACGTTTGGAAGCTCATCGTTCTTCGGGACTTCGGCGACAGCTGATAGAAACCAATCCCCGAGACCAGCGGCCCCGTCTCCCCAGCTGAATATCCAAACCAACAAAACCGGCCAATCCAAGAAAACCGGACTTTGGGGCAACGGACAAAGTCAAACTAAAAATGTCGGCCAGTGGCCTTTGGGATCGCAGTTCGGCGAAAACCTATCCTAGTTGAGCCGATGCACTTGGTCGTTTCCGACCAAATCTCCATCGCATCAATCCAAGTCCCGCTGCCCATGCCAGTACCGATGTCGGCTCTGGCACTGTTTCGGGCCCCGGTGGCGGGTTCGGGTTTGGTGGTGGTGGAGGATCGGCAGTCGGGGTGAAGACCAAGTTCAGTTCAAATAACTCATCTAATAGGCTCGTTCCCGATCCGAATTCGGCGGCAAGTGAGTATTCGGCACGATAAGCACCGCTGGTCATTGAGAACGGTGTTATCCCGTCACCAGAAGTCCACAGGACGTTCGAGAAATTATCCCGGATGGTCAGAATTGCCGACACACTACCAGTGAAGTTCGCTACAACGCTGGCATCTTGACTGATGGAAAACTGAACCAGGCCAGCATGATCATTCCTGAGCGATGCGATGCTGCTGGTATCGAGCAGTTTGCTCGAGGCTGTGATTTTCAGGGCATTATCCACGCTCATATCGAGCCCTAAGCTGACCGATGCAAGCGGTGGAGGAACCGGATCGTTAAAGAACTGATCGGGATAGATCTCTTCATAATCGCTGATCAGCGCATCTTTGTCGACCGAAGGGGCTCCAAATCCATAGAGATTAGGGGTGCCTGAAGTCTGGTAATTACCCAAGTACAGTCCATCGATCGTGCCTGAACCGCTAGCACCGATCACAATGCTACTGACAGCGGCTAAAGCGACGTGTCCACTTAAAACAATCAAGGCCAAGGTCAGCCATAAAATACTTCTCATTGATGATTCCTCAAAAAATGCTGCAAAGTAGTTATTAATTATTGTTCTTTGGTCAGTTATCTACGACGAATCAGCTTCCCATCGGATCGAGCAGTTGCTCGTCGGAAAGCCGATCCGAAAGCAAATCGTTCGATTCAGCGATAAACCAGTCCGAGTCCCCTTGTCCGAAAAGCGTATCTATGGCTGAATCGCCAAAAATCGTGTCTGTTGGGCTGTTTCTCAGGTAGTATCCATTGTTCAGAGGCGTTCCTGAGATCACCGTGCCTCGCAGATTTCCGATTCGCTGAGCATACGTCCTAGCGCTTAGCCACTCATCGCGGATTGACAGCAGAGCCGTTGGATTGAGATCGAACGCGGTCGAACCACCGATGACGACATCCTCTCCACCCCCACCGTAGATTGTGTCGCTGCCTCCTCCTCCGATGAGAATATCTCTTGCGGTAGAACCCGTGAGCGTGTCGTTGCCACCGAGTCCAACCAACACCGAGGCAACTCCTGCGAATGCATTGATTCGGTCATTGCCCGCACCACCGATGAACACTTGGAAATTGGCTGACAAAGTGCCTATGCCGGTTGCTTTGTTGACCATCACGTTGATATCGACCGCTCTTGTGCTCGGAAAGCTTTGGTAGCTCAGAGTGTTCGTACCTCCACCTCCAGAGAGAGTACCGGTCAACGTTCCGGTTGTAGTGATTTCAAAGACATCCCCGCCATTTCCGCCCGTAACGTTTTCAAACTCACGGAATACGGTGGTGCTATTGAGGGTTCCGGCGGCGGCTGCCGCGATGCGCCAATTGTTGCTCCCATCAGGTCCGATGATCGTATCGGTACCTGCTCCAGCTAGGATGTTCGGGATCGACCCAGCAACGACTTGAAACGTATCTGCGCCAGATCCACCTCGAAGCAATTCAAA
>JBJTAQ010000216.1:0-1560 GCA_046090945.1 Pirellula sp. | reverse complement strand
CCTCACGACAACTTCTCGTCGGCACCGACCGTTGGCGACCCTTATGATTTTTCCAACATCGAGTACGATGCTCGCGTCGGCTCATACGTCAAGCGCGGGTAATTCCGTAGCACTGTAGGATCCACCCGCACGGCTTTTATTAGTTAAGAACATGACTGCAATACAAGAGACCCACGCACCAGCCCATGGCGATCACGCTGACGGGCACCACCATGAACACCCAAGCTGGCTGGCGCATCACTTTGATGACGCAGAGCAGCAATTCGACTCGGGGAAACTCGGGATGTGGCTGTTTTTGGTCACGGAAGTCCTCTTCTTCAGTGGCATGTTCTGCGCCTATGCGTTGTACCGAAACCGGAATCCTGAGGTATTCGAGTTTTGCAGTTCGTTCCTCAACGAAAAACTTGGAGCGATCAACACCGGTGTGCTCCTCTTTAGTTCCTTGACGATGGCATGGGCCGTTCGAGCGGCCCAATTGCGACAGCACAGACTGCTCGTAGGGATGCTCGGCGCGACGCTAGGATGCGCTGCGATCTTTTTGGGGGTCAAGGCTGTGGAGTACTCGCACAAATGGGAGTTGGGACTGCTACCCGGCAAGTTCTACGTCGCCCAACTCGGCGGACACCATGGTGCACACAAGGGCTACCTAGAGATGCTATGCACAGTGCCAGCCATTGCGACGATCCTGTGTGCTGCCTATGCGATTTATGCATGGGTGATCAAGTCGGTTTTTCACCAACAAGTCGCAGGCCCTCTGCTGACCGCCTGCTTGTGTTTCTTTGGTGGCGTGTTTCTCGGTCAGTTCCTTGAAGCCCAAGAGGAAGCGGCAAAATCTCATGGTGGACACCATGAACACCATGCGATGGTCCAAGGCCACTTAGACCACAATTCCCACGATCATGCGGCAGCGAGCGATACACATGAACACGATCATGGCAGCGCCCCTGCATCGAAATCAGTAGAATCCGCGTCGATGCTCGGTGGTGCTCCCAACGTTTACGTCAATTCGGCCGAAGTCAATACGCCCAATGCAGACGTGAATCAAAAAAGCATGGCCGGATTGTTTTTTAGCATTTACTATTGCATGACAGGAGTGCATGCCGTCCACATTATCGGCGGAATGATCGTCATCACTTGGTTGATCATCAAAGCGGCTAGGCATGAGTTCCACGAGCAATATTTCGGCCCCGTGGACAACGTCGGACTCTACTGGCACTTGGTCGACTTCATCTGGATCTACCTGTTCCCGCTACTGTATTTGATTACCTAGCTCAAATCAATAAAACGATTTCCTGACCCACTCGCGATTAAGACCCATCGAAAATGGCGCACTCAACAGCACACGACGAACACGGCCACACCGGAAACCAAAACCATCATGGATCCGAAGGACATGGCTCTCATGGTCATGGCGATAACCATGGGTTCTCTCATCCGATGCCAAGATGGATGCTGTTGTCCGGGTTCTTGGCACTTTGGTTTCTAACTATTCCGGTTTACTCTTATATTTACTTATTTATTTACGCACACTTACACTTACAGGTTCCATTATTAGTTATT
>JBJTAQ010000215.1:0-4661 GCA_046090945.1 Pirellula sp. | reverse complement strand
TTCCACTCTTGCGCCATCCGCACGAGGGTCGGATAGATGATGGCTTCGCCGTGCGGATGGTAGTTCCCCGACGTATCTCCAGCGATCTTGGCACACTTGACCCGCGCAGCACCGGGCGTCAGGTTCAGATCGTTCATTGCGACCAAGATTCTACGCTGCGATGGTTTCAGGCCATCCCGCACATCGGGCAGAGCGCGGCTGACGATGACGCTCATCGCGTAGGTCAAATAGCTCTCTCGCAACTCGTCTTCGATTGGTTCTTCGATCATCCGCTCGCCGCCGCCACCATCGTCGGAGGTCGGTAGGCTCGAGGGATCATTCGGGTCAAAATCATCGGGTGGGACGTTCGACACGGATCTGTTCGTTTCTGCTCAAATAAGGCTCGAAAAGGGCTCGACAAGACCGATCGTTGGGGGCTTCAAAAACCTCTCTGATCGAAAAGAAAAAGTTTACCGCTTTTACCGGAAACTACAATCGTACAAGCGGCTTTTCAGGGCCCAAAAACCCAGGGAATTATCGAGAAAAAGCGGGCTTTTTTGGGTTTGTCAAAAGGGGGGTTCGTTGGCGGCGTATCTCTTTGGGACCCATCGTGTTTTAGAAGTGTTCGTCGAGTTCTTTGGGTGAGAATGCATGCAGCCAAGCCGCATCGCGGTGGACCTCTTCGGTCTTGCCAAGCGCCTCGCAGATGCGCATTCGGTGGTACCGCATGGTTGCGATGACATCGAGCATCTGGGGTAGCCTGCGAGACAACTCGGGGAAATCATCGAGCAGGGCATCGATCCCCCACCCGTTGGATTTCTGCGCGGATTTCTCTGCATTTTCCTGGTCGACATTTCCCTGGTCGACTTGACCCAATAGTTCGTTGATGCGTCCGAGGCACTGCGCTAGCGTTTTGTTGGAGTTCCAAGCATCATCGACCATCGACAGCGACTTGTCCATCGCTTCGAGGGCTTCTTCGTTACGACCCAACCGATGAAGGATCCAGCCTTTGGTGTCCAAAAATGATTCGTTCTCCAACTCCTTGATCGCCAATTCGACCTCCTCGAGGGCTTGTTCCAGATCGGATCCTGCCAAGGCTCGCATGTAGGCCAGTTGATTGTTCTGGGTAGCGTTGCGGAGTTGGATCGGGGGCAAGTTCTCGGCGAGGATTCTGGCTGCATCTTCGAACTTTTTACGATTCGACAAGAGCGAGGAGATGACAAAAGCGATCTCAGATCGTACTTGCGGGTTTTCGATCGCTCGAATTCTCTTTTCCCATAATTGGGTCATAAAGTTCGAGGATCCGTCGGCTTGCTCGCTCGCCTCGATGCGTTCGATTTGCCTCCAGAAGTTTTTGTCGGTGATTAAATCTTCGGACTTATCATAAGCCTTTTCGAGTAGTTTCTGGGCTTGGGCGACATTCCCTCGGTCGAATTCAAGTGCGGCCTCAGCCAGCATCCACCGGGCGGTGGTTGCCGGTCCGAAATAATCCGAGATGACCGGGGCGACCGGCAAACTGATGGTTGCAATTAGGATCAGTTTATTGATGAAGGAACCTGAATTCATCCGTGGTTTACTTTTTTCGCCTAAGGCTCATTGTTCAAAAATAGGGTTCGTCTTGGAGGTTCGCTCTGGTAGGATTTCCGCCTTGGAACCCGCACGTCGATCGGATCTGATTATCACTTGTCGGGTTCAATAAGAAAAGGGCTACAAACCCGATCTGCTCGTGTTCGTTTTGTTCCTTCGCTAGCTGTATTGATGACCTATGAGAATCGATTTGAGTAAGAGCCAAGCGGCCTTCGAGAGGGCCAAGCGATTGATCCCCGGGGGGGTGAATTCACCCGCGAGAGCTTTCGGGGCCGTCGGAGGCCATCCCCTGTTTATCGAGCGGGCTCAAGGTGCCTATCTTTACGACTTGGACGGCAACCGCTTGATCGATTACATCGGCTCCTGGGGTCCGATGATTTTGGGACATGCGCATCCGGAGGTGATCGAAGCGATCGTGCAAGCTGCCCAGCGCGGGACTTCCTACGGTGCACCGACAGAGAATGAATCTCGCATCGCCGAGCTAATTTTGGGTGCTTTTCCGAGCATGCAGCGTGTTCGTTTGGTCAGTTCAGGGACCGAGGCGACCATGAGCGCGATCCGTGTGGCCCGTGGCTACACTGGACGCAATCGAATCATCAAGTTTTCAGGTTGCTATCACGGGCATGTCGATTCTTTGTTGGTAGCCGCAGGATCGGCGGCTGCAACGCTTGGCGTCCCGGATTCTCCAGGTGTCACCCCGGGGACTTCGCAGGACACGATTGTTCTTAACTACAACGACTGCGCGGCGGTACGTGAGACCTTGGAAACACACGGCTCGCAGATCGCCGCAGTGATTCTTGAACCGATCGTCGGTAACATGGGAACGGTGGTGCCTACGTCAGAATTCCTGACGACGCTTCGAGAGCAGACCAAGCAGCATGGCGTGGTACTGATTTTCGATGAAGTCATGACGGGTTTCCGGGTCGCTTATGGTGGTGCGCAGCAACTTTTTGGCGTCGAGCCGGACATGACGACCTTGGGCAAAATCGTTGGTGGCGGATTGCCGCTGGCAGCTTACGGGGGTCGGGCTGAAATCATGGATCAGGTCATGCCTGCGGGCAAAGTCTATCAAGCGGGGACGCTTTCTGGTAACCCACTTGCGACAGCCGCCGGTGCCAAGACGCTCGAGATTCTTCGCGACGATCCACCTTATGAGTACCTCGATCAACTTGGCAAACGGCTTGGTGATGGTCTGCTGGCAACCGCCAAAAATCATGGAATCGAGGCTCAGATGCAACGTGTCGGTAGCATGATGACTCTGTTTTTTAATCCGGGGACTGTGATCGATTGGCCAACGGCTGACCGATCGGATCGCAGGCTGTTCGCAAAATATTTCTGGGGCCTGATCGAACGTGGCGTTTATATGCCTTGCAGTCAGTTCGAAGCCCTCTTCTTTTCCAGATCGCATACGATCGAAGACATCGATCGGACGATCCAAGCCGCAGAGGATTTCTTTAGAAATAGATAAGCTTGTTCGCGCCCCTGTTTTTTAACCACGAAGACACAACCACGGAGACACAGAGATCGGACTAAGGGACCGAGCCAGTCGGCGTTTGGTGGTTAGGCAAGGATCGAAAGCCAAAAAGAAAATGCCCGTAAAAGGCCCCCGCACAAGAGTATGACGCTTATGGCTGCTCCACTTAAGTCCTGACCAGGTTCACGCTTCCCCCTCGCGAGAGCCCTTCACGGGCACTCGTTGGATATCTTCAGAGTATAGATCGCTTGGGCGTGCGGGAAAGCCCAAAAGAATTGGGAATCTCAGTTTTTGGGGATACTTACGGCGAGGATTTCACGTTGCGCAGTTGCCGTAAAAAGGTTTCCATGTCCGGCGTTCGCATTTCCGGGTTCGGGTGCATCGCCGACATGATCGTGTTAGCAAGCACTTTATCGATGTCTGGCCGGTGCTCAGCGATGTCTCGCGGAGGGGCTGTGTCGTGCTGCAACGCCGCCCGGCCAGTCGTGTCGGCGATCTGCCAAGGCAGATCGAAGGCGATCAAGTGATAGCAGGTTACGGCAAACGAGAAAATGTCGACCCGTTTATCGGTCGAACGCCGGCGCACGATTTCAGGGGACATGTACAAAGGTGTCCCGGTGCGATTCCCTGGCGCCATGAACGCCTTGGTCGCCGGCAAGGTCAATCCAAAGTCGATGAGTTTGACTTTGGATAAGTCCTTGTACACGATGTAGTTTCTTGGGCAAATGTCCCGGTGGATGAACTCCTTGCGATGCAGATAGGCCAGTGCTTCGGCCATCTGTGTGATGAGTTCAAGTCGTTTGCCTGCCAAGGCCTCTTCTTTTTTCTCGGCGATCAACTGGTGGAGCCCCGGTCCATCGATGTACTCCATGACGATGAACTGCTGGCCTCGGTTGCTTGTCCCGTACTCGTAAGTCTCGACGATATTCGAGTGAGTCAACTGAATAGCGATCTCTCCCTCGCTCGGTTTATTTAGCCCTTTAAACCGGCTCTCGAAAAACTGCACCTTATCTGAGTCGCAAAGCTTCACTCCGACGACGCGATTGTTGTGGTGCCTGTCCTTGGCAACGAAAAAGTTGCTCATCGTGCCGGAGATGGCCGACCTTAGCCGTTCAAAACGGGACTCGATATCGACCGACTTGCTGGCTTTTACCGGCTTGTCCTTGCCCGCAGGGCCATCCTTGCCTGAGCTGGCGTTCTTTTTAAAAAGACTATCAAAAATACCCATCGGTGTCGTGTTTACTCTGGCGGGCTCGGACGGAACACTTGTATGTAGTATTATACCATACTGCGTCAGAAAGACTTGTTGATTTGATTCGCCGCCAAGGAGCTTTTCATTGGAATCCTCTGCGAAATCTCACGTACTTGTCCCTCGTTTCAAGATTCGAGCCCAGGCGATGCGAAGCGCACGTTCCGATGAAATGGCTTTGGAGGTGGTCGATGTGCGCAAGTCCTATGCGGGCCATGAGGCACTTCGCGGGGTGGCATTCTCTGTCCGATCGGGTGAAAGGATCGCGTTGCTTGGTCCAAACGGAGCAGGCAAAACGACCTTGATCCGTTGTATCAGTGGCCGCATTGAAGTCTCTACAGGCGAGATTCGTCTGTTCGGAAAACGGCTCGG
>JBJTAQ010000214.1:0-7603 GCA_046090945.1 Pirellula sp. | reverse complement strand
AGGAGTTTCTAAAGACCTCACTCTAAATCATCCAAACCGAGACGACGACCATGTCGCGAGTACTGCTTTTCACGATGGCCTTGATGGCTATCGATCCGATCAAGTCTCTGGCGCTTGCGCAGTCGCCTCCTAGCAGGGAATCACGGCCGAATATCGTCGTCTCGGTTTGGATGATTTAGAGTGAGGTCTTTAGAAACTCCTGATAATCATAATAACAACTAAAAGGGACCCTCCAACGGCGATCCAGATCCGAAGCGGCCGATTTAGCTTGAGGTAAAAAATCAAAACGAATCCGCTGAATGCGACGATCGCCGAGACAATTGCAGAAATATCGATCACCAAGGACCAAAACGGGCCGGTGTGCCGCCCCTTATGGAAATCATTCATCACCGATACTAAGTCATTGGTTGTCACATCCACCTCGTAGCTCCCATCCTCGCGTTTGACCCTCGCGGTGGCAGCATAGCCAGGGCCCTGGAAATTGACTTCGCACTCGTCTTCAAAGACGATGAATTCCCCCAGCCTCCCGCTGAGCCGATGCTCGGCACGCAAATACTCAACCACCGATAGTTTATCGATCTGGTGCCCGAAATCGCTTGGATCCGAGTCTCGAGGTGCTGGCATGTTCAGGTGGAGCCAACTCTTGTCGAGGTTTCCCGAATAGCGACTTGTGCTCTCCCGAAAGAACCAATCCGGGTGATTGAGCGTGAAACCGGTCAAGCTGAAAAAGAGGATCGCACCGAGTGATAGCATCGATAGATAGATATGGAGCCATCGACTCCACTTGGCTAGCGTACGATGCATGCGTCCAGGCTTATTCTGAGTCCTAGGCTCCATCGGCTCGCGCCTACTTCTTGTGGTACTTGATCGAAGCCGCCCCGATCTCAGAATTGGCCTTGAGCTTCACGTCAAAGTCCGACTTGCCGATATCAAAGGGGTGCTTCATCAACTGATAGCTTCCATGCTCGCGGGCCGCCTCGATGTAGAGTGTGTAACTACCATCTGCTAAAAGCTTACCGTGATCGTCTGTGCCGTCCCAAGCTACCTTGTAGTTGCCCGGATTTCGCGTCGGCTTGGAAACCGTGCCGATGAGCTTCAAGTCGTCTGCAAGCAACCTTGCCTGATCGCTCGAATACCAGCGCCTTAAATCCCGGTGCCATCGCGGCCCTGGATTCTCAGTCATCAAGAACAAACTCAACGTCTTGACCGGAAAACCATCTTTGTCTTCCACCCAAACGGCAACGTAAGGCCTTCGATAACGACCACCTTGTGTCGATTTCGCAATTTCAAACTCGATGTTGAATTCATGCTTCGTTGCAGCTTGGGTCTCCTCCCCAGGGCTCACTTCAACATGGGACTCTTCCGCATCCGGCCATCGATCGGAAACCCAGGACTGTCCCTCTGTGGTGACAATCCAAGCAGCCGTGCCTGGCAGTGATTCAATCAACTGCAGAGCCAAGGCTGGCTTCAATACGCAGCAGATGGTCGCCAGAACATCGGCGATTTCGGCATCCGGCGCAATGACCGTCGCACTGAGCGTGGTTTGACAAGGTTGTCCCGTACGCGGATCGATCAGGTGAGAGTATCGAACTCCGCCAATCTCATAGAATCGCTCGGAGATTCCACTGGTTGCGATCCCCTGATTCACGAGTTTCACCGATAACATCGGCGCTGCCCCAAGACGATCCTTGGTAGGATGAGGTACCGATACGGTCTGCTCGGAACGACCGACCACTCGAATGTCGCCCCCGATATTGACCGAAGCCAACGCGATATCGGGAATCGTCTGCAGGATCGATTCGGCGACCGCGTCAAGGATCGTCCCCTTGGAAATCGCGTTGAGTGTGAACGGTTCGCTACCCAACCGCTTGAGTGTATTGGTCGAAAGATCAACCGACCACTGAGGCTTGCCAATTCGACCGACTAACTGTTTTAGCGAATCGTCAGAGGGAGCGAACCCTCGTTCGACAGACTGCTTCCATACTCTTGAGATCAACTCAACCCGAGGATCGAACGCACCTTGGGAGACTCGATTCCACTCTTGAGAATGCTTTAGCACACGACACAGCAACGGATCGGCTTGCATCGATTCCCCGATGGGCAATGCGATCAATCGACTCAACTGGCTCGTAGGCGAATACGTGCTGAAGACCTCGCTGAGCTGATCGATTCTTGCCAAAGCCACCGCCTCTGCTCGCTTGGCCTGGAGATCATCGCTGGATTCGATCAACAACTCCAGCGACGTACCCAACACGTTTTCATGATGAAACTCGTAAAGCTTTGTCGGAACGCCCTGGGCTTTGCATGGCAACCCAAAACCGAATCGACTCAGACAAAAAAGGGTAAGTACAATCAAGCAGCCGCGTTGTAAAAGCATGTTTGCGATCTTTTCGTTTTAAACCTAAGGACGCTCGGGCCGTGCCGGCGCGTCACCTTCGGGCCGTCGACCTTCACCGCGAGGACCACCCTCACCGCGAGGACCACCCTCACCGCGAGGACCACCCTCACCGCGAGGACCACCTTCACCGCGAGGACCACCTTCACCGCGAGGGCCTTGTCCCATTTGCTTGAGCTGCTCGAGCTGCTCAGCGGTGAGGATCTTGGCCAGCTCGGCATCCACCGTCGCTTGTAGTTTCGCAAGTGCTTGGCGCTGCTCTTCGGAGGCACCGAGTTGTTCGATCATAGGAGCCGGCAGAACCGTTCCTGGCCGGAACATCGGGCCCATTCCGCGACCTCGCTGCATGCCCTGTCCACCTCCAGGACCACCGGGACCACCAGGTCCTCCAGGGCCAGCTTGTTTGTTCAACTGCTCCAAAAGCTCTTCACGCGTGATGGTTTTGTCTTTGTTGCCATCGGACGCTTCTAAAATTCGGGTCCATCGGCTCTCCTTGTACTCATCCTCCGTGAGCTTACCGTCCTTGTTTTTGTCCAAGTCCATGATGCGTGTGAGCGTCTCTTGAGGATCCCCGCCGCGTCCACCACCAGGGCCACCCGGACCCCCAGGACCCCTCCCCTGCCCGCCCTCGCGAGGGGGTTGAGCCTGAGCCAAGTTGAGGCAACAAGCCACCGAGAAAAACATCAACGAAATGCGGAGAAAACGAGTCATAAATAGCTTCCTTTGGATAATTGTCGGCCAAGCAGTTCGAATCACTCCCGTTCTTTGGGTGAACACGCACTGTATCACAAAGTTGCTAATCGATCCGATGATTTTTGGAGCAAACATCAACTCAGATAGCTCCGGGCGCCATGGAATTAGCTGAAACCATTTCCATCGTGCCACGCAGAGTTTTTAACCGCAGAGTTTTTAACCACAGAGGTGCGGAGAGCCACAGAGGGGGCTTTGAGTTCTATTGCTAACGTTGAGCAACTCTGTGAGCCTCTGTGTCTCTGTGGTAAAAAACGGATCCGTTCCTAGGAATCCTCGGGATTCCACTCAGGAAATTTCTCAAGCTGTTGCTTCAGAGCCGCTCTAGCGCGATTGAGCCTCGAACGCACCGTCCCGATCGAGATCTTCAACACTTCCGCGATGTCCTCGTAGGCGAGGTCCTCCATTTCGCGCAAGACCAAAATCGAGCGATGGTCCTCGGACAACAAAGCCAAAGCGCGATGGACTAGCTGGATGTCCTCGCTACGTGTCATCCGCAGATCTGGTCCATCGCCGTCGAACTCGGGCTCGGCACCCGAATTCTCTCGGGTCTCCTCGAGCGACTGATGGTTCTTGCGCCGACGCCTGCGAGCCAGCGCAAAATTGAACGCGATGCGATAGAGCCAAGTAAAGAATTTGCTGTTGCGCTGGAACGTGTCGAGCTTAAGATACGCTTGGATGAACGATTCCTGAACGACATCCTCGGCCTCATCGGCATTGCCGACGACGCTGATCATGGCCGTATAGAGACGGTCTTGGTAACGCAGCACGAGGGTCTCAAAGGCAGTGCTTTGCCCAGCCAGTGCCCGCTCTATCAATTCGTCTTCGTCGTTCACTCGTTGGATCAAAAGGAAAGGATTCTATCGAGAGGGAAGGAACCGGGACCTAGCCCGTCAAAATAATGAATGATATTCGCAAAATTGTCGCGAGGAATTCCCAATAGTTTACATCTATTTTTCCAAAAAACTCGCGAACTTCGCCGAATTGGTCCTCGGAGTGGTCCCAACTGCCGACTTCCGACATGCCAAACTACTCGTACCGCAGCGCATCGATCGGGTCGAGCCTGCTGGCCCGCCAAGCTGGATAGAAACCAAAGCCGATGCCGACACAAGCCGAGAAGATCAGGCTCACGACCGCTGCCCAGTGATTGACAATGATCGGCCAATCCCGACCGCTCGATACGGCATTGATCGCCATGGTCAAACCCACCGATCCTAAGATTCCGAGCGTCACCCCGATGGCTCCTCCAACAAGCGACAGGAGCATCGCTTCAACCAAAAACTGCATGAGGATGTCTTGCGGTCTGGCTCCAACGGCCATGCGAATACCGATCTCACGCGTTCGCTCAGTGACCGAGACGAGCATGATGTTCATGATCCCAACCCCACCGACGACCAGCGAGATACCAGCGATCGAAGCGAGCATGGCCGTGAGGGTTCCGGTGACGATGCCAAAGGCGCTGGCGATCTCAGTCGTATTGGCGACCTGAAAGTCCGGGGGTTGGCCCATGGCAATTCTGTGCCGATCCATCATCAGCGATTCAATCTCCTGCTCGGCTATCCCCATCAAATCCGTCGAACGCGCCGAGGCGAGCGCGACATCGACATTGTTAAAGTTCGAGCCCTGCAGACGCTTTCGAACCGTGGTAAATGGCATCAGGACCACATCGTCCTGGTCGTCGCCGACGATGTTTGCACCCTTTCCAACCAACACACCGACGATCTCGAACGGGATATTCTTGATGCGCACCGTCTGACCGATGGGATTGGCTGTCTGAAAAAGTTTCTTAACCACCGTTGCACCAACCACGCAAACCTTGTTCGCATTGTTGATGTCACCCTCGGTGAAAAAACTTCCGGATTCGATCTGCCAGTTTCGTACCAAAAGGTAGTCCGATCCAACGCCGACCAAATCCCTCGGACGCCAGTTGTTGTTGCCGCTGATGACCTGTCCAACCGCGCCGACGATCGGGCTAGCGGCCAGCACACTCGGACACTCCTTCGAGATCGCATTCACATCGCCGACCGTCAGCGATGGAACCTGGCCGGTACGAGCCCCCCGCGCTTGTCGACTCCCCGGCGAAATCACAATGACGTTGGTCCCAAGATTCTTGAACTCACCCTGGACCAGCTCACTTGCACTCGTGCCGATCGAAACCATCGCCGTGACCGCCGCAATTCCGATGACAACCCCAAGGATGGTCAACCCCGCTCGCATCTTGTTCTTGCCAAGCGCAGCTATCGCAATGCGTAAGATGTTCAGCAGTGACACTCTTGGATTACCCTAACCGATGAAACTTGAATCATGACTTTGGACGCTGGGATAGTTTACCCAAGATTTCCAAGTAGAGGAGTTCATATTTTTGCATCTGAGCATCGAGATCAAAGTGCGTTTGAGCCCGTTGGCGATTGGAAATACCCAGCCGCTCTGCGGCTTGCGGGTCCCTGGCAAGCTCGATCACAAGCTTTTCCCAAGCCTCCCAATCGTTGGGCCGGACCGCTTGCTCGGCCGCGCTGTCCCCTAGCAACTGCTCGATCCCCTCGACACAGGTGGTCGCTACAGGCAACCCAACCGACATGGCCTCAAGCACCACATTCGGCATCCCCTCATAACGGGTTGGCAAGATCAGCAAACGCGAACGACGCATCCAGTCCATGACATCCATTCGGCGCCCCAAAAGCTCAACGCGGCCAGCCAACTCAGATCGCTCAAGCCAACGACGCCAGTGATCCGACCAACTCCCCTCTCCGATCAAGACCAATCGGTGATCCGGCAAAGCTTGCAAGATCGCGGGAGCTCTCTGTAAAAGAATATCGATCCCCTTTTGCTTTTCGAGCCGACCCACAAACAGCAAGATCTTTTCCGAAGACGCACTCGAGGGGTCTTTGACACCCTCGGCCAATTCGATCCCATTGGGAATCACCAGCAGTTTGTCTGGATCAATACCCTCCGCTTGAACGCACCATCGAGCCACCTGGTCGCTCACGCACACGACTCTTGTGACAAGCTTGCGCCATGTCCAAGCCGACCAATGCCTCCATCGCCTCGGCTCTGCCACACGCGCTCCGGCTACCACCGGCACGCAGTTTCTAGAATAGCACCAAGCCCCCAGTAGGTTCGCATGCCAAAGAAACGTTTGGGCAATGTCCGGTTTCCTCTGCTCGATTAGTCGCAAGAGTCGACGACGCGCCCAAGGTAACTCGATCGATTTGCTAGCATTCAGAAATTCCACCGGGATGCTGTGGGATTGCAGTTGGTGCCACAGCACCGATTCGGACTCGCCCTCGGGCGCCGGAGCGATCGAAATGACACGGACGCTATGATTCTTGCGCTTCAAATAGATCGCCAATTGCGTGCAGCACCGTTCGGCTCCGCCGGTATGGATTTCGGTGATCAGCAAGTCGATTTTCATGGCGCTGGGTTTGGGATTGTGCCCAAGGCACTTAAATAGCTAAAGACTCTCTCCAGATAGCTTAATCGATAGTTCTAGGGTTTCCCAAGCATGGAGGCTAGGGATGTTCCGAAACTGCGGTGCGCCGATCGTGCGCGCTGACAAGGGTTGGAAACGGCGTCGGCAAGGTGGCCTTCGAGGTCGCTTGGCTGATCTTGCGCCCTGCTCGAACCTCTGGTGCTTGAGTCTCTGCAGCATAAGCCTTCTGTGCCTGAGCCTATCGGGTTGCGATTTGGTCGAGGATGTGGCCAACCAAGCATCCAATGAGTTCAAGACGATTGGGATCGGCAACACGACCGCGAATCCTAATGACTCGACGGCTGCAGCTCGGGGTCGCACGATGACTTCGATGCGTCCGGCCGATGGGGCGCAGTTATCGATGGTCCCAGCCCGATCCCAGCAAACGATCCTGATCGCAAGCTTCAACATCCAAGCCTTCGGGGTCAAGAAGGTATCGGACCCGGTGGTCGTCGATCGCATCGCCAAAATCCTGAGGCTCTTTGATGTGATTGCGATTCAGGAGGTGCGAGCAACGGATCAAACCGTACTCCCCCAATTGATCCAAATCGTGAACTCCCAAGGTGCCCGCTATGACTTTATCCTCGGTCCACGGCTTGGACGTACCGACTCCAAGGAACAGTACTGCTACATTTACGATACGAATCGAATCCTATCGAGCCCAACGGCCAGCTACACCGTCAACGATACGGCCGATCTGTTGCATCGAGAGCCTCTCGTGGGTCGCTTTGCGACACGTGTGCCTTCAGGGTATCCACCCTTTACCTTCTCCCTGATGAACATCCACACCGATCCAGGAGAGGTCAAGCAGGAGCTACCGGTCATGCACACGGTCCTCCACGCCGTCCGAGAGTACGAATGGAGCACGGCCAGGGAAGATGATGTCTTGATGATGGGAGACTTAAATGCGGCTCCGTCGAAATTCGGGAACTTGGCTCAAGTCCCCGGGATCTGTTGGGGCATCAGCGACCAATAGATCGACACGCGCA
>JBJTAQ010000213.1:0-1691 GCA_046090945.1 Pirellula sp. | reverse complement strand
TTAAAACCCTTGGAATTCCCCTGCTTTTTCGGCTCTCTAGGCAATCCCTTGATGTTGGCAACCAACAGCGAATCACGCCTTGAATCGTAGACGATCGCCCCCGGAAACCAACCTACCGGGACCATCCCCCGCAATCGACTCTCCCCCTTGCGCTCGGGTTCGAACTCCACGACTGCGATCGCATTCTGCGTCCCATTGGCAACGTACAATTCGTCCGATTCTCTTCCGAACACAATCGCGTTGGGCGAAGCCCCGAACAACTCCGCCGGATTCGACTTGGTCCATATCTTGTCAACGACCTCCAGTGTAGTCAAATCGACTACGCTCAGATAGTCGCTCGCAGCGTTGGCGCACACCGCAAACTTGCCATCGGGTGATATAGCCAACCCAGAAGGGTGCAAGCCGACAAGAATCTCGTCGGTTTTCCCACCCTCGAGTTCGATGATCGACACGGAACCCTCGCTGGCGATGTATCGGACCGGATCGACTCGGACACGCGTCCCCTTGCCCGCCGGGCCGACCAAATCTCCAGCCTCGGGTCGGCGACCTCCCCAATTGCTGACGATCGCCTTGCCCCCGGAAAGCTTGACATCGTAAGGTGCTACGCCCACATCAAAAGTCCTTTTTACCAGGGAATTCGCCAAATCGATCTCGATCAACCGATTCGAAAGGTTCCCGCACACGTAGAGTCGCTTTCCATCGTCGCTGATCGCAAGTCCGCTAGGTATTTCCTGCTTGCGTTGAGGGGCGTTGGCATCGGGTAGTCGCATGGTGTAGGCCGGGGAAACCTTGCTCGACTCATCCACTGAAAAGACTTTGATCGAGCCCTGGACATTGCTTAAATAGATCCAGCGGCCGTCTGGAGAAAAAACCAGCCCCGTGAAGCTCGCGATCGCCTTGGTATCGGGTTTGAGGTTGTTGGCAGCAGCCTTGTCCAAGGCAAACTTCGAATCCTCGCTGGGAAATTCCACCTCTTGCAAAATGGTATTCGATGCCGGATCGATCACCACCAACTTGCTAGCCTTGCCGCTGGTGACGGCAATTTTCCCATCAGGAGCAAGTGCGATAACCTGAGGACGCATCCCTGGCAGATCGAGCCATTTTCCGATTGGGGTCAGCCGCTGATTAACGGGTGTTACGATCGATTCATCGATCGAGCCACCCACCCATTCTCGGTCCCGATCCGATACCTGCTGAGAATTCTCTTGGCCCGAACCAGCCGGAGGAAAGAGCCCCCAAAAACTGGAAAAAAGCCCGGTAACTAGCACCCTTTGAATGGCAGATAAACGCATCGATGACCTCTCGGCTGTTGGTCGAGTCATGAAATACGAAGTCAAAATCGGGCAGGTATCCTACCGCATTGGGCTCTTGCAGTCATCGAAACTCCTATTTTTTTAACAATGCGGCCGGTCCGTTAATCCATTTTGGCAAGCCTCGATTAAAATCAGGATCTCGATTCCTGACGTTGTCCAGAACCAAGCGTTCCTCTTCAACCATTGGCTAATTTGCATCATGCCTCAACCACTGCTTGCACTCTTCGGAGTTCTCTTTGTCGTCGGAGCGATCATCGCGCTGATTTTTCTAGCGATCGTCTCGCGATACTTTTGGTTATGGATCCAATCGATCATGACCGGCGCGAACGTGCGACTCAGTGACCTCATAGGGATGATGTTCCGGAGGGTCGACGCCAG
>JBJTAQ010000212.1:0-6877 GCA_046090945.1 Pirellula sp. | reverse complement strand
ATCGGTGGAAGACCACCGGGGACTTGAACGCGTGGAGCCATCCCTCCTGGAAGATTCAATCCGACGAGCTCCTCGCAAACATCCTTGTTGTCGAGCCATTGCTCGAGGAACGGAATATCCTCTGGCTTCCCGAACTTGAAGTAGACTTGGAATGCCCTCAGGGCATCCCTGGGGTCGGATTCCTCGTTGGCTCCCAACTTGGAGCCTGACTGATAGGACTCGAGCATCCGTTTTGCAAGTGACTTGGCGATCGACAAATTGGATTCAATCATGATCTGAAGCGCGGCGGCTTGTTCATAGCTACCTTGGATACTTTGACTCCAAAGCTCCATCATGTTTTCGATCGCGCGTTTCGATTGTGGATCTCTAATCGCTTGGTTGTAAGGTGCTCGCAGGAGGATGCGAAGGGAGATTGGGGCAAGGTTTGATTCTTTATAGTCGCTAGCGACACAACTGCAGTAAAGCAGTGCAAGGCCGTCGGCTTTGTCCGAATCGGTCCGTCGCATCTCCTCTTGTTGGATCCGTTGAACAATTCTCATGCCGACTTCGTTGGCTGTTTTTGGGTCTTCAAGGATTTCCTCGACCAATCCCGGATGGCGATCGTAGAGTTGCAGGAACAGACGCTTCGAGCCGCGATTCAAGCCCGCGACTTTTGCGAAACTCGACCAACCCCGCAGGCCATGATCATTGAGCATGTCGGTATCCCGCAGAAAGACCCGGACGATTTGCTGCTGCCGTTCGGTTTTGAGTTTGGCGACGACGCTCGAAAGCCGGACGATAACTTCAGGGTCCGAACTCTCGGCAAGCAGTTCTTTGAGCAAATCGAGTTGATCGCCCGAGAGCTTGCCAAGCTTGGCCGAGGCTAGGTCGCGAACCTCGAATTGGCTGTCTCCAAGTTCCTGAACCCACTGCCGGATGGTTTTGGCGTCTGGGTCACCAGCGGGGGCCTGAGCTAGGACACAGCAACCAAACGATCCGAGCCAGAGAACTCCAAGCCAATAAATCGCCCACCGACCCCCCCAGCGTGCCAGTGCCCAGCGTGCCAGCGTCCAGCGCCATGGATCTTGTAGCGGCAAGCGGCTTGGATGATTCACGAGTCGTCGCTCAATCGGGGGG
This sequence comes from Pirellula sp., assembly GCA_046090945.1. Classification (GTDB taxonomy): domain Bacteria; phylum Planctomycetota; class Planctomycetia; order Pirellulales; family Pirellulaceae; genus JBKCUI01. Next base: position 5,761 of record JBJTAQ010000212.1, on the reverse strand, counting down.
ACAGTGGTCGGTGGATCCGGAGTGGGGGGTGCAGAACCGGCAGACACCCTATTGGTTATTGTATCGCAAGCCCCCTGAACATGAAGGATACCCAGGGTTTAGGGGGTGAATTGGCAGCTTGGAGAGTTTTTATCAAAAAGTCGATCCCAGCCGCGAACCTTTGGGGATTCGGGCTGTCTAGACACCAGAGCCGATGGTGAAATTGGATCCCGTCGGAAATTTTGGTTGTTTTTTCGATTTTTATCGTCTACCATCCCCCACTTGATACGTTATAGATAGTGTCGGAAGACGCTTTTGGATAACCTTTGGATAACCTTTGGATAACAGAGTGTCGGAACAGACGGTAGCTCATCGTAGAGCAGCCTGCTTTTTTAGTCCCATCTCATGCTGCACCACACAGGTGCGGGAGGATGTCATGCGTTCAGTTAACAGTGCCAAGCGATGGAATAGCGTTTTTGCGAATGTGCAAAACTCCGCGATCGCCCAAGCCGTGAGCGTCATGCATTTCCTCTCGACCTATCTAGGGTTGCAGGAGGGAAGGATGACGTCGCATCGCTCGCGCCAGTGGAGCTTAGAGCCCACGCCAGCGAGCCTAGGCAAACCCTGTCACAGGTCGGGTATGGTCCCGGCTTGCATAACAGGTAGTAGCCGGGATCGCACAGCGATCCGTTCGCGGTAAAGACGTTTCATCCTTTTTTAAAACCGAATCTCAGAAATCCCAATCGTTGGGTCCCATTTTCGGGTCTGGATTCGTAACGAACCCTCAAAAACTTGGCACTGGATCCCTCGTTCGGGCTGCTTGCTCGTCGCTTTCATCGGCGACTCAGGTCCGCTTGCATCGGGTAGATCCCTTCGGTTCTGCCGAACGCGAAGTGGTGCCGTAATTCGGAGCATGAGACCATGGCCCAAATCACCAAGATCGATTACAGCATCATGAGCGTCGCTCAATTGGTTACCGCTGCTCGGGCAGGGGACCGGGACGCTTTCGGCGAATTGTTCCAACGCCACGAAAAGCAAGTCTTCGCGGTCGCTTATCGCCGATTGAGCGACCGGGACGAAGCCGATGAATTGGTCCAGGACGTCTTCATCCAAGCTTGGCGCAAGTTGGATCAACTCAGCCAAGTCGAGGCGTTCGCTGGATGGTTAAGGCAGATCACCGTTCGCATGGCGATCAACCGGGGAACTCGGCGAGCCAAGATGGCTTTCATCGATCAAGAGATCTTGGAAGCTACCGCTGAGGCTTGCCAAGATGCCGAAAGCACTTTGGTTCGCGAGGAAACCCGTAAGCGATTGCACGAGCAATTGGCTCAGTTGAAGGAGTTGGACCGAGCTACCTTGGTCGCATACTACATCGAAGAGCAAAGCATGATCCAGATGTCCGAGAACTTCGGTGCTCCGGTCGGAACGATCAAGCGACGATTGCATACCGCACGTCAGCGCTTGGCTGAAGTCTGCCAAGACTTGGCCGCCTGCTAACTAAGCCGCCTGCTAACTAACCTGCCGGCTAACTCAAGAGATAAAACCGCAGAGGAGTCGCAAGATTCCTTTGCGGTTTTTTTTGATCCCCAGGGTGTCGAGTTAAGATCGATGCAGTGTTTGGATGAATCTTTGGTTCCCCGTTTGATTTTCCGCCCGAGATCACCTGCCGCGTGAGTCGCTAGGTATTAAAATCTCGGACGGCCCCAGACCGGCAAGACCCAGACCGGCAAGACAACGAGCCCAATCCAATACAGGTGATCGATGAACCCTTTCGGTAGTTTCTTTACAAAGCATTTCCTCAGTGGTCTTGTTTCGGTTTTTTTCTCGTTGGGACTGTGGTTGATGATCCCACAAAACGCCTCTGGAGAAAGTCCCAAGCCGGTCGTGATTGCGCATCGCGGGGCAAGCGGTTATTTGGTGGAGCATTCCGAAGGGGCCAAGGTCTTGGCGCACGCTCAAGGGGCCGATTACATCGAACAGGACGTCGTGATGACCAAGGACCTGCAGTTCATCGTGACACACGATATCACCATGGACGAGACCACCGACGTCGAGATAATCTATCCCGATCGTCATCGACAGGACGGTAAATGGTATTTTGCTGACTTCACTTGGGCTGAAATTCAAAAACTGACCCTGCATGAACGGACTCGCAAGGAGTCTGACGAACAGGTCTTTGCGGATCGATTCCCGGGGGGATTCGGCCAGAAGGTTCTGCGGCTCGAAGATGAAATTCAACTCATCAAGGGACTGGATCGAACCACCGGACGCTCTACAGGCCTGTACATCGAACTCAAAGGACCGGCATTTCATCACAAGCACCTGTCGGTATCGATGGGAAGCGAACTGATGAAACTTCTGAAACGAATGAAGCTCGATGAGGCGTCGGATCGGATCTACCTGCAGTGCTTCGAACTCGACGAGTTGAAACGTTTGCACACGGAGGATAAGTGCCGATTGCCTCTGGTCTATCTACTCGGTAAGCCGATCGAGTTCGATCAGCTCGCACAGCTCGCACCGATGATATCCGGCGTAGGTCCTCCGCTGGAATTGATCGCTAGGAAAGATGCCGATGGAGAGGTCGTCAGCACCGGATTGGTTGAGGCAGCCCATCAAGCGGGTATGCTTGTGCATCCCTACACGGTACGCAAGGAAGTTCAACCGCGTTGGTCCGGGTCGCTCGATCAGACCCATCGCGTGCTGATCGATCAGCTAAAAGTCGATGGGTTCTTTACCGATTTTCCAGATATAGCAAGGAAGGCCATCGACAAGCGGACGATAGCAACCTCAACCGAGCGCAAAGCGTTGAAGGTCTATATCTTGGCTGGACAGTCGAACATGCAAGGCCATGCCAAAATCAGTACCTTCGAGCACATCGGCATGGACCCAAAGACCAAAGAACTTTTCGATTTGATGGTCGATGCCCAGGGCAAGCCAAGGGTTTGCGATCGGGTCTGGATTTCGTCGATTGGATGTGCTGACGCCGAGCAGACTGGCAAACTTACGGCAGGCTTCGGTGCTTCTCCGGAGAAAATCGGTCCCGAATTCACGTTTGGACTAACCATGCAACAGCTTACCGACGGGCCGATCTTGATCATCAAAACCTCCTGGGGTGGCAAGAGCTTGCACACCGATTTTCGCTCTCCGAGTGCCGGGCCTTATGTGTTCAACGAAACCCTCCTCGAGAATCTAAAAAAACAGGGCAAGGATCTCGAGGCGATCCAGGCGGCCAAGGTTCAAGAGACGGGAGTCTATTACCGACGGATGATCGATCATATCAAGTTGGTGTTGGCAGACGTTCAGCGCGTTGTCCCGGATTACGACATGAGTACAGGCTATGAGTTAGCTGGGTTTGTATGGTTCCAGGGCTGGAACGATATGGTCGACACTGGGACCTATCCGAACCGTGACCAACCCGGAGGCTATGACGAATACAGCAACGCCTTGGCTCACTTGATACGCGATGTCCGTCGGGATTTAAATGCAATAGACTTGCCCTTTGTCATCGGTGTGCTGGGAGTCGGAGGTCCCACGTCTGAGTATGGACCCGAGCAGCAACGCTACAAGAGGACTCACGATAATTTTCGAGCTGCGATGGCCGCACCAGCATCGCTTGCTGAGTTCCGGGGCAATGTGTCAGCGGTGTACGCAGAAAAATATTGGGATCGTGAACTGACGGTCGCAAAAGAGAAAGAAAAGCAGGTCGAGCAAAAGGCCAAGCAGCAGGCCAAGGAGCTAGGACTCAAGCCCGACGAGGAAAAAGCCCTTATTCAAAAGATGCGAAGAGAGGGCCTCAGCCAGCGCGAGCAATTCGTTATCGAGAAAGGGATCTCCAATCTGGAGTTCCATTACTTGGGTTCTGCCAAAATCCTGGGTGGGATCGGAAAAGGCCTAGCCGAAGCGATCGCTGCTTTGTCAGGAGTTCTGTAAACAAGCAACACTACCAATGTCCAATACCAAACGCGTTTTATTTGTTTGCGTCGAAAATTCCAATCGCTCTCAGATGGCTGAGGCTTTTGCTAAGATGCATGGAATCGGCAAGATAGAGGCGCACAGCGCAGGGTCGCGACCTAGCGGGCGGATCAATCCCAAAGCGATCGAAGCGATGCGAGAATTAGGATACGATTTGTCGACGCATCACTCCAAAGGTCTCGATGGCTTTAATGGAACCCAGTTCGATGTAGCTGTGACGATGGGTTGTGGGGACGAATGTCCGTTGGTGCTAGCCCAGCAGCGAGTCGATTGGAAGATTCCCGATCCGAGGGAGATGACTCCTGAGGAGTTTCGCGGCGTTAGGGACTTGATCGAGTCGAACGTCAAGCAACTGATATCAAGCCTAGGCTGAGATTTCACTGGATCACAGGATTCGCATCTTGTATTCTATCGGAGTCGTCCGCCCTGTTTTCACTTTCCAAGATCGCCGATGCCATGAAACGAAGAATCGTACCTGCTGTTCAACAAGCCATGCTCATTTGCGTTGCGTTCACGGGTTTAGCAACCGCCCAGGAGACAGACTCGTGGACCTCCTGGCGGGGACCCAAAGACTTCGGATCGGTCGAGACGGGAAGCTTCCCAGCCTCATTGGCCAAGGACAAACTCCGCTGGTCGGCACCTTTGCCAGGAAAGGGTTGTTCGACCCCGATCCATTTCGGTGGCAGGATCTATTTGACGGCACCCCAAGACGCCAAAGATGCCTTGCTGTGCATGGATGGCAATGGCAAGCAAATTTGGTTGACGAATTTTGAACAGGAGGATGCCGGTAAGCATCGAAATGGATCGGGGTGCAACGCCTCCCCTGTGACCGACGGCCAGTCCATTTACGTCTACTTCAAAAGTGGTACGTTTGCCGCAGTAGGATTGGATGGAAAAGTCCTATGGCAAACCAACTTGGTCAAAACCTACGGCAAAGACACCCTTTTCTGGGACCATGGAACCTCCCCGGTTCTCACCAAAAAGCACGTGATCATGGCCAGGATGCACCAAGGTGAATCGTGGCTGGCGGCGTTTGACAAGAAGACCGGCGAGTTGGCCTGGAAAGTCGATCGAAACTACAAGGTGCCGACCGAGTGCGACCATGGATATACCACACCGCTGGTGATGGAGTATCAAGGCAAAGAGTCCATTTTGATCTGGGGTGCCGAGCACGTGACCATCCACGATGCAACCGATGGCAAGATGGTTTGGTCGTGCGGGAACTTCAACCCCGATGGAGCACAACTATGGCCTGCGATCGCCACACCGGTGGTGGTCGATGGAACCGCCGTGATCGCTTACGGTCGCAACGATCGAGGTATTCCTCGATTGCACGGGATTCGGTTAACAGGCTCCGGCGATACGACGGCAACGAGTCACGTTTGGAGGCGCGATGACGTTGGAACCTTTGTCCCGACACCTGCTGTGTATCGAGGTAATGTCGTGTTAGTCAGAGATCATGGCGAGGTCGAAGGAGTCGATCCTGCAACAGGCAAAACCGCTTGGAAGGGTGAGTTCCCTAAGGGGCGTGCGAATTTTTATTCATCTCCATTGGTGGCAGGCGAAAAACTCTATGCGCCCAGAGAGGATGGCGTCGTATTTGTCGCGAAGATTGAGAATGATGGTTTGAGACTCCTCTCGGAGAACAATCTTCAGCAACCAATCATCGGCTCACCGGTCCCCTTTGCAAACGGGGTCCTGATTCGCGGCGAAACCAATCTGATGTATTTCGGTGATTGATCCATCGAATCCATCGTTTGCATAGCAGTTAGCCAGTTTGAAAAATATCTTAAAAAATCCTGACCATTTT
>JBJTAQ010000211.1:0-3190 GCA_046090945.1 Pirellula sp. | reverse complement strand
TCCCCTGCACTCCAGGATAACTGCAACACAATCACCGGCTTGGTCCTAGGGTCCGCACCTAGCACCTCACCGGCCAGACCGATCATGTGCATGGTTCCTCGTAGCATCGGAGATTTGCCCGAAACATAATTTCGAACCTGACCAACAAAATCGTCACCTGCGACCAGTTGCATGTCCAAGCCCATTTGCTGATAGGTCGAGCCCTGCTTGGTCTTTAAATCCCCATTGGCATGAAACGTGGCGATATCGCCCCCCCAAAAGATATAAGGGACCTGCACGGTTTTATTGGCCCCCTTGGGGCCGGTTTCCACCGGGCCAACTTGAACAGGTCCCACGAGTTGCGAAAACAACTCCTGGCCACGACTGCTTTGCGAAGTGTAAATGAATACGGCAAGAATGATTAGGATTCGTAAGGCATGCGGCATGGCAAGCTCCATAGAACAGGAATTGCAAAAAGTTTTATCGAATCCCCATGGATTCTAAGAGGCGGATTTCTTCTTCCATCTGGGCGCGCTCTTGATCTGTGATGTTTGGGTTGGGCAAGAGCGAGCGACGCGTGCAGTTGACCAAAGCTTGTAAGGTCTGGTAACGCCGAGTCTGCTTGATCGCTGGTTGCAAAAAGTCCCGAACGATCTCCTTGAGCTCCTCGGCATTCTTCGGGGGGATCGCCTTGAACTGGCTCCGCAAGGCTGCATAGCCAGCCGAGGAAAAGTCCTCCTCGAGCCCCTCCTTATCAAGCCATTCGACGAGTTCATCACTAGTCATTTTAGTCGGTCCCAACATCCACCGAATGAATTCCAGTCGGTCCTCTCCGATAGGGTCCAGAATAGGAATGATCAAGTCGCCGACACGTCCCGGGCGGCGAATGTCCGGTGAGAGCAAATGAATTCGCGCAGTCATCAATAGCCAGATCACTTTTCCGCGAAGTTTCGGATCGCTCATCATCGCCTGGATCTTGCCAGTAAGCCGCCGCTCGGTCTCGTGGGCACCCTCCCCTACACTGCCAAACTGCGTGTCGGCTTCGTCGACAAAAATCACCACCTTTTCAAGAGCTTCTAGGACCCGCCGGAGCCGCTCAAAAATCACATCGGTCTGTCCAAACCACTGGCTGCGAATGTTCTTGAGGACCAGAACTGGCATATCGAGTTCCGCTGCAACCGCTTCAAAGATAAACGTCTTTCCACCACCGATCGGGCCAGCGATCGCTGCGCCCGGCAATGCTCGATCATCGGGCAGTTTCATTCGAGGAATCAAATAGTCTCTCAAAAAGTCTTTGAGCTTCGAAAAGCCAATCACATCCTTGAGAGTCTGAATCGGCTTTTTAAACTCCACCACGTCATCCCCAAGCTGAGACTGAATGAATTGCTCGACTTGGAGCGTGGTGTCCTGACGCTGAATCGGTTCCTTGGAGTAATCCGATGCCAATAGCAACTGCCGCATCGCATGGAGCGACAGCCCAGCGGTCGCCTCGGCAACCATGTCCAGCGACTCTGTCACGTGCCGGTTGCCGCTGCTCGATGCGTGCCACTGCGCATAATGCCGACGGGACCCAAGATCCGGTGATGGGATCTCGACGGTCAAGACCTGTGGTAACCGGGAAACTCTCTGATGAATCAAACTGCGAGACTCGGCCAAAAGAACTACGTTGTCCTTGCCGTTGAAAAATGCAGGGTCCCCAAACCAATCGGTGACAATCGTGATGCGGCGCAGTTGCGCATCGTTCATTTTCGAGACGTCACCATCTCCCGACGGAAGCAGAATGTCTGCCCCCTCGATGATGATCAACAAATTCTCTTTGAGGCAGTTTCGCGAACAGATCGTCACCTGACGCAAAAACTCCAAGGCCTGTGTCGAGTTGCCAATCGCATCTCGAAGATACTGATCGAACTCTCGACGCCTTAATTCAAATTTACTCCCGTCCTGCAACACCTCCCGCGTCGCCACGGCCTCGATCGCTACCCCATTTTTCCAAGCCGTCCAGGCTTCCCTGAGTTTAGAACGATCCTCATCGGCGATCCGAATCGGGCCGTTGAGTTCATAGATGACGTGGATCAGACCAGGCACCTTGGTCTTGTTGATCAGAAACGGGATCAGCGGCAGATATTCCCGACCGTCATAATACAAATCGTAAATGTTCCCAGAGATGACAACCGAACGGGATTGGCCCGAGTTGATGGTCCTGGCCAAATGCGTGAAGAATGGATAAGACGCTGCCGGGACGTCCTGTGTCGGCAACTGACTGGATGCTTTGTCTGCCATATCGAAAAACAATACTTGTGGATGTCTTAGAATAGGTGATTCTTCAGGAATTACGATCGCTGAAAATGGGTGCTATCGGCCAGTTAAGCCGTCCGCACGCTCCTGTGGTGATTCTATCACGCTAAGCCGTTGATTGGGCAACAGATCGACCAAGGTTTCGGTTTTCCCGCCAGGCCAATGCACCGTCAGCTTGCTAATTTTCTGTGCTCCTGCCAGTCCGATATGTAGCGTGCGAGCGTGGGTCGATGCATAAGAACCTCCCCCGAACCGATGGCGAACGCATTTCCAACCTAAACCCTGGCTCTGCGTCTCTTGTCCCGAGTCGACTTCCAACTCCAACCAAGCACCAATTGCATCGCGGTTGGACCGAGTACCTACCAAATCGACCAGCAGGTAGTTTCCCCTAGGTGAATCGTTGCGCAACAACTCCGTCGGCTGCTCAATCATGCTTACGGCAAAATCCAAATCGCCATCGTTGTCGTAATCGGCCAACGCCATTCCCCTCCCGGCATGAACCTGCCTGAAGAATTCCCCAGTCTGTTCTCCCACCGAGACCATGCGCTTGCGATCCTTGTTTTCCAATAGATAAGGCTTCTGAAGATTGCTGCTCTTGATCGGCTTGCGACTGGTGTGCCCAGCGATCACCAACAGGTCCTCGTCGCCGTCGAGATCTAGATCGCCAAAAGCAGTCCCCCACCCGACAACCGCTTGGCCCAATGCCATGAGCCCAGCTGAACGAGTCCCGAGCGTGAAGTACTGACGCCCCTGATTCAAATACAGCTCGCAATACTCGTTTTGGTAGTTGGTCACCAACAGATCAGGTTTTAGATTTCCATCAAAGTCACCTAACGCTAGTCCCATGCTCCCATCGACGATCGATCGAGAACCAAGAGCCGTACCGGATTGAGCGCCGATCTCCTTGAACTGCAAA
>JBJTAQ010000210.1:0-1128 GCA_046090945.1 Pirellula sp. | reverse complement strand
GGGTAAGCAAGTGGTCGGGGTCGGACTTCGTGGGCCTCATAGTTTTAGCCGGATTATCCAACCTGGGCAATTGAAAGTCCGGGCCTATCAGGCCTTAAGTGACACGGAGTCTTGGTCCGGGGCGATCAATTCCCAGGTCCCGGTATCGCACTCGGCCTTCCAAAAATCGTCGATCGTCGATGATTTTAGCTGGGTGACAATCAGCGTAGCCAAGGGCTCTGGGATCACCACCGCGAAAACTTCATCGGCGTGTTTTTTCAGGAGTTTTTGAATCTGTTTGCTGACCCGCTTCTGGGCTTGGGCCAAGGTTTCGCCTTGGGGAGGGTGGAAAAGATTCGGGTTTTCTTGAACTTGGCGGTAGAGTTTGGGCTGCTGACGCTTGATCTCTTCGATGCATTTGCCTTCCCACAACCCATGATCGAGATTTCGCAGCCAATCGCAGATTTTCCACCTGCAATTGGTTTTTTCCGCGAGCATCTTGGCCGTGTCGACTGCCGATTCGCAGGGCCCGCAATAGATCATCGCGATCGGATATTTGGCGATCTGATCGACCGCCCGGATAACTTGTTGCTTTCCAACTTCGGAAAGGGGGATATCTAGCGATCCCTTCATCCGCTCTTGTTCATCGAGCGCCGTAGCACCCGGACGTATCACCAACATCTGACTCATAAACAAAGGCTCCAAGAGGACTACGCGTCGATGGGAGCCCCAAAGGGCTTGAAATTGCATCGCAAACGCGTCATCGCTTGGCAGTAATCTGCCTCGCGGAAAATCGCCGAACCCACTACAAGTAGGTCGGCGCCGGCCGACGTCACAGCGGCGGTCGTATGGCAGTTGATCCCGCCATCGACCTCTAGCAACAAATCCGGGCCATAAACTCCCCGTAAATGCTTGAGCCGCTCGAGGGCAATCGGATTGAAGGCTTGCCCTCCAAAACCGGCCTGGACGCTCATGATCAAAACCAGATCACAGGCTGAAACAAATGGATGGATCCTTTCGATGGGGGTCGATGGATTGATCGCCAATCCAGCAGCACTTCCCATGGAGCGGATGCTGTCGAGCAATTCAACCGGCTGAGATTCGGCCTCGATGTGAAAGGTAATCGAATCGGCACCGGCTTCGACAAAC
>JBJTAQ010000209.1:0-4503 GCA_046090945.1 Pirellula sp. | reverse complement strand
CCGCGAGAATACCATGCTGCCTTGCGGCCCCACGCATGAACGCCATCCGCATGTTCAATACGCTCGACGTTGCTGCTGAGGATTCGTAACCGACGACCCGAGCCCCCCAGTCGGCGCACAGTGGAACAAAGGCGATGTTGCCGACTGATAAACAAGCGATGACGTCGCGGTAAGGATTTGCATCGATATCCTTGCCGTAGACGGCTCGGTACTTGGCGGCATTTTGCTCAAGTGTTAGCGGCTTGAACGACTCGACCAATTCCCGACGGCTCTTTGCATTGCTAGTGGCTGCTTGCATCGCCGGTGCTGGTGGGTAGAAATAGCCGAGACTCTCGCCCGAGATTGAACCGACGAAGCGATCCCGATAGCGTTCGAAAAGTTCGAGTCCCTGGGGGCCCACCGGTTTTCCGGGGTGGTAATTCATCATCATCGCCCAAGGTCGATCCGGATTGCGATCGAGCCACTGGGCAAATCGCTTCCCAAGTTCCTTGACTTCTCCGCTGGTGGGATCTGTTTCAAAGACTCCGGCTCCTACGCCGTGAAAAGTGGGGACAATTCTCGGATCTGAAAACAGGGGAACTTGATCTTTGCCCCCGTATTTTTCTTCGAACTCCTTTCGGGTCTCAGCATCGTTGATGTTGTAGGGGAATTTCACTCGCTGTGGATTATCGCCGAGCCAGGATTCGACGGGGTTGGTATGACTGACATTCCAAAGGTAGAGAAAGTCCCGGTCGCGAAAGGTCCGTATTCTCCAGGATTCTTGCATAGCGAATTTACCGTTTTTGCGAGCAAGCGGTTGCAGGCTATTCGGGATTCCTTGTCGATAGCTATCGAGGATCTCCCAAGTTGGATTTCTCGGGCGATCTTTGATCCTGGGAATATAGGCCTGATCAGTTGTCAGAACGACCACATCGATTTGCCTTGGCTCGGGATCTTTGGTGGTCGTGGCAAGCCGGATCGTCGCAGGTCCTTTTTTGAGGGTCACAACTCGCTGGTCCCAAACGAAGATCCACCCCCAGTAAAGTTTCATTTCGTTGTCTTCTTCGACCCGCGGATTTTCTCCAAATCGCAACGATTGATCTGATGAGCCTGGCTGTTGGATTTGAATCTGGAATCGTTCCGTTTTTTCTCGCCAATCCCCGTATCGGACCCACAGGTGATAGTCTCCATCGGTAGGGATTTCGATCTCGCGAAAGACACTGGCCCGATCGTCCTGGGCGCCGGTTGCGATCGACAGGAAACCGCTTTCGCCCCCTTGTGCCCACTCGGCAGCCCAGCCGGGCCCCGAAAGGCCCCAATGGCCATCTGTCTGCCGCATGTTTCGTGCATCATCCCCCATCGGCCAGCAGAATCCGCGAAGCCCCTGAAAGTGTTCGGCCTCAAGCCAAAGAGTTTCTTGTGCGACAACAAGCTGGGTTGGCGTCAGTGCAACTGCTAGAAGCCAAATGACCATCACCATCGGTTTTGACTGGAGCAACCCTGCGGTGATTGAGTTCATGACGAAGTCTCTTGCAAAGCCAGACCGTTTGGATCGAGCCGGATGACTGCCGATCGTAGGTGATCTGGTAATGGTTGATGTTCGGGGTACAGGCAGTGGGCGATCAGTTCGAGGGTATCGACCAGGCGTGGACCGGGTCGATTGAAATACCCATTGCCATCGGCCACGTACAAGCGTTTGTTCTGAACCGCCTGCAGTTTCATAAAAGAATCTTTCAGCAGCAAGGGGCTTAGATCTTGGACTGTTCTCTCGATGTTAAAGCCACAGCAAGCGATGATCAGGACCTCGGGATTGGCTGCCGAGAGTTGGTCTTGGGAAATGGTCGTCGATTTTTGGCCTTTGCGTCCGATGCATTCGGTTCCACCTGCGAGTTCCACCAGTTGCGGGTTCCAGTGCCCGGCGCTAAAGAGGGGGTTGAGCCACTCAAGGATCACGGCTTTCCTGCGCAAGAGCTTCGATTTCTCAAATGCATCTTTTACGCCTTCGACGCGGTGCTTGAGGCGATGGACCGAAGTGTGGGCTTGCGATTGGACTTTGCAAACCTCACCGACTTGAAGGATAGAATCGAAGACCTCGTCAAGGGTTGCGGGAGACAGATCGAGGACTTGGGGGTGCGATGGCAATTGAGCAACGGCACGGGCCACATCCGATTGTGCGACAGCGCAAACGTCGCATAGAGACTGAGTGATTATCAGATCGGGGTTGATTTGCCTTAGAACATCGAGTTGGAGCGAAAACAGCGACTTATCGGTGTCTAAGCATTCACGCACTGTCTGATCGATTTGATCGCTGGATAAACGCTCTGGGATTCGTGAGCAAGTTACTTTGGGTAGTTTGCATACAAAGTCGGGGAAATCGCATTCGTGCGATACCCCGACGAGTTGATCACCGATCCCAAGCTCGCAAATAATCTCGGTCGCACTGGGCAGCAAAGAGACGATTCGCACGTTTATACCGAACGCTCAAGAACTACGGTTTGACTCGGACAAGCTTCATGATTCGCCCCGAGACGTTCCAGTCTTGGACGTAGAGGTTGCCCTCTTTGTCCCAATAGGAGCCGTGCGTGCCGCTGAAGACACCTTCGACCCACTGCTCTTGTGGGATGTTGTAGTTTCCACCTTTCGCTGGATCTGGGTTGTGTCCTAGGACGGCCATGATCGTGTTGTTCTTATCGAGGATGACGACACGACCATGAAGGTCCGGTACCGAGACGTAATCCCCTTGGATCGACACCGAGGTTGGCATTCCCAGGCCGGTAATAACCTCTTCGATGAACTCACCTTCGAGGCTGTAGTGGACCAAGCGTCCCTTGGGTTGGTGGTTGCGATCGCAGATCAGCAAACGGGCAGGCGAGTAACGGGTATCGAGTGTCATTCCGTGAGCGGTGTTGAATTCTTTGAGCCCATTGCCTTGGGTGCCGAAGTGGCTGAGGTATTTCCCAGTTTTGTCGTATCGGAAGATATGGTTGCTGGCATAACCGTTGGATAGATAGATATCGCCGTTGGGTGCGACGGTAATGGCTGTGGGGTTGAATTGCTTGAGGTTTAAGCCCGACTCTTCGGGGTACTTGAGTCTCAGGACAACTTCGCCGCTGGCCGCATTGAATTTGATTCCTTCTGCGTTGGCGTTTCGGGCACCATAGATGAACTCTCCGTTGCCTTCGTCTCGGATCTCCATGTCGTGCAGACGTGTGTAATCGCCACCGAGATAACTCTGGATGACTTTTCCTTCCGGGGAGAACACATAGACACCTTGGTCGGCGCTGGTGTAAATGTTCCCTGCTTTGTCGACGACAACGCCACCGTGAGTTGGTCCGATGGCCGACTTACCATCGGGCCTCAGTCCCCAGCCAGGCACGGTATCGAAGGTCATCAGGCCGGTTCCCATCCGAACGGGTTTGACGGCTACCTTTTCCTGGCCATAAACCGTTGGGGAGTTGAAGGAACAAATCAAGGCAAGGAAAACCAGGAGGCTGTTTTTCATGGGAGGGAGGCTTTCGTAAAGTGGGGGCAGATATGGGAACTTTTGTCGACATGAGGATTGTACAAAAACACTTGGGGGCAGAGAGTGACCAAGAGAATTTCATTGGTCGAATCCATGAAAATCTGGTAAACTCACTTAGGGAGTAGTGTGGATAAGTGGACTGGCCGCTACCACCTCCGAGTAGGTTTCGTGATATTGGAATTTGTTGTGCCGAAAGATCCATCGCCAGCCGACCTTCCGCTAGCAGCTGCCAAGGTGAGTCCTGAGATTCTCAAGCGGCTTGCGGCTGAGATTGGGATTACTGATATCAATGATCAACAGTGGCAGAAGCTGACTCGGTACTGCGAGTTGGCATGGGACTGGAACACCAAAGTGAATCTGACGAGGCACACGACGCCCGAGCTTTTTGTTCACCGAGACTTACTCGATAGTGTCCAACTCGCAAAGTTACTGCGTCAGGGCGAGGAGGTTTTGGACGTAGGAACTGGGGGAGGAGTGCCCGGAATTCTCTTGGCGATCCTGCGAGAGGACCTTGAAGTTTCCCTCTGCGACAGTGTTGGCAAGAAGGCGAAGGTGGCGCAGGACATTGTCGACAAGCTCGAACTCAACGTGGTGGTATACCCGATGAGCATGAGTAAGGTGCTCGAGGAGCAGCGATTTGATTCGGTCGTAGCCAGGGGCGTCGGGCCATTGGTAAGGCTATGCGGATGGCTCAATGACCAGTGGCACAAGATCGGTAGACTTTTGGCGATCAAGGGTCCGAGGTGGGTCGAGGAGCGTGCTGAGGCGAGGCACCGGGGTTTGCTCCGGGGCGTCAGTCTTCGTCGAATGGCCGCTTATCCTATGACCTCAACCGAGTCCGAGAGTGTCATTTTACAGGTGGCCAGGCCATCGAGTCCCTTTGCGAAGTCCGTCGGGATCGATCCGGCGGAATAAAGTTCAGGGATATCAAGCATGGTAAACCCACCGGATTCCCAAGGCGAACCGACCAAGCCGACCATAGAGGGTGCTCAAACACCTCA
>JBJTAQ010000208.1:0-1231 GCA_046090945.1 Pirellula sp. | reverse complement strand
ACGCCTCGGGTAGCTTGATCGCTGGATTCGAAACTAGCATGGCATCGACACGCTGCTCCCAATATTTGCCAAATCGCTTCGAGATATCACCTCGGAGCTTGAGTATGCTCTCTGGGCTAGCCGACCGACCCAACTCGCGTTTGATTTGGATGGCAACGTGTTCCAAGGCCAACTCAGGGGACCGTTCCCAACCCCCGGCGCGAGCAAACCATGCCTCGGCAATCACCCATTGCTCGCTGATGCGAGCCGATCGAATCGCAAGGCTTGCTGCAGCCAGCTTCCAATCTTTGGCCTCTGGATTGGAGGACACTGCAAGGGATTCCCAAAGCTCACTCATGCTTTTCTGAACCGCTGCGTGACGACCCAACTGCAACTCGGCTTCTGCCCTTGCTAGAACGAGCATCGGCCGATGGGTCCATGTCGAGGGTAATTGCCCCGAAGCGCGATCGATCGAAGAGAGCATCTGCGTGGCTGCCGCAATCTGTTCGTCACTACCACTAGGGTGACACATAGAGCGTTGATAGAGCAGGTCCGCTCGGAGCAACTCAATCTCACCTCGCAAATCGAGGATTTCACTAGCGGTGATCTCATTGGGCTGCGTCTTGTCCTTGAGCTCCCGCTGAGCCTTGGAAAGGATCGGTTTGTCGGGCTGCATCTTCAAGACGATCTGCTCGAGGCTGTCGAGATCATCTAGCCCCAAACGGATCGATTGCAGGAGCCAGTCTTGATAGGTCTTGCGCCCCGGCACAGCAAGATAGGCAGCCAGTGTCCTCTGATGGATCAACCGACGGCACCAGATCTCCTTCCATCGCACCCAGGGTGCTCTGGGACCAGCGGCAGCTTGTTTGGATCCAGGGAGTTTAGCCAACTCGTCGATCATCGACTCCAAAGGATCAATCAAGGCATTCCACTCGATCGATTCGAGCCTCTGTGCCGTCGTCGCCTCAAGTAATAACATCGCCCACTGAGCATGCGCATTCGAACCCGGGACACAGCGATCGAGTCGGAATTCACACACTTCGATCGCTAAATCAGCAGCCCCAGAGTCGATGAGCGATGCGATCCATACGGAGTCCGGAGCCTTGCTCATGGCTGAAACACCCAGCCTTGTAGCATCTGCACTCCCTCCCTCGGGCCCCGACCCGGGCACCTGCTGCCCTTGGGCTTCTAGCCCATGGAACGTGACGCACAGCCATACGATCCACGTGAGGACTCGGACGATTTGTCGAAA
>JBJTAQ010000207.1:0-2117 GCA_046090945.1 Pirellula sp. | reverse complement strand
TGCTGACCGCTGCAGCCCTCGGATGCATGTTCCTGTACTACCGCTCAGAAGATCGCCAAGGCTAGAAATCGCTGTGTATCGTCTCATCGTCGATCGGTCTTAGAGGATCGGTGAGCAGGCAGCTTTTTCATTGGTAAACTTCCAAAGTGAGTAGAATACTCATTTAGGACAGCAACAATTCAGCGCACTGGCGCGATGCCAGGGACACATTTTACCAACGATTCGCTTTAGATTCCTTGAGTGGTCAGGGCCGGGATCGAACCGGCGACACATGGATTTTCAGTCCATTGCTCTACCTACTGAGCTACCTGACCTGCCGTAAGGACCGGAAAATGTAGAATCCCGAGCCGGTTTTGTCAATTCAATTACCCCCGTTTCTGGATCTCTTTGGGGCGAATCCATAGAGAAACAGGGAGGATTTCGATACAATGATTTGAGTCAGTTGCAGGGTAGTCTACCGCTCGGATTCCTTGGTGCTGCGATGATAGACATAGACTAGGTAACCCCATCGGTAGTGGCTCAGAATCGAAAAAGCGATCAAGGTATGAAGAACAATCCACTGTCCCCCGATTTGCCAATCGCCTTCGCCAAACGTTTCGTCCGGTTTTTCCCGCTCCTTGGATTCCTAGGGGTATTCTTCGCAGGGCCTCCTATTGCCAGAGCCCAGTACTACCCGGATCATCCTGTGGTCAAGGAGATGGTCGACCGTGGGGTGATGTACCTGTCTAAGAATCCCCCTGCAGCAGGTGGTGATTCCGGATTCGGTGCCCAAATCCTCTCGGCCTATACGATCTACAAAGTCGAGGGGGACCCAGACTTGCCTCCGGTTGCCAAAGGGATCCAAGCCGCCAAGGATTATTTGGACAAGACGACGAGGGCTCAAGGTGGTTTCGATCATAAATCGATTTACAACGTTTCGGTATGCTGCATGCTCTTGGCAAGTGTCAGCGTCGACACCTATGGTCCGCAATTGATCGCGGCACGAGATTTTTTCCTTCGCGTCCAGCAACGCACAGGTGCTTACGGCTACATCGACGGTTCTCACAAACTAGACAGTGGGGATATCTCGCAAACCCAATACGTGCTGCTTGCTCTCTGGACGATGTATCAAGCAGGGATCGAAATACCTGAGGACAAGGTCATGCGGACTTTGGATTACCTCTACGCAGCGCAAATACGTGATCCGATGGGCGGCAATACCGGGGGCTGGCCTTATCAATTCGAACCCGGAAACATGGGGGCGCTGAACACCTCAAACTCCTTGGCGGCTTGCGGCCTGTCGAGCGTACTGATCGCTGGTGACATTCTGGGGGTCTTTCGAAATCGATTGGCAGAAGCCGATGAAGAGGATGGGCTCATTCCCCCCGCCTTCAAACGAGTCTTGGCTGAATCGGAAAAGAAAAAACGGGGCGGTAATGTAGATCGAGCCAAACTCGACAACTGCGTCAAAGGCGGCTTGGACTACAACCGTCGACATCCCTACCAAAGGACGACTTGGCATTACTACTATCTGTACTCCCTGGAACGCTTCGAGTCCTTCTTGGAAATCGCCAACGGGAAACAGAACAAAAGTCCTCCTTGGTACAACGCGGAAATCGAAAAAATGCGAGCGGTACAAGGTGCCGATGGGTCGTTCGGTGGACAAGGGTCCAAAGACCTAGATACGGTCCTTGAACCCCAAACCGCCACTTGCTTGGCAATCCTTTTCCTGATCCGAAGTACCCAAAAAGCCATCGGAGATTTAAAAGAAGCGATTGCGATTGGAGGTAACGAACTCCCGTCGGATTTGACAACGGTGACGATGCTCAACGGCAAGCCGGTTTCAAAGAACGAGGCAACCAGCATCGATGATGCTTTGAAAATGCTCGAAGATGACAAAAAATCCCAAGGCGAGGACAAACTCGTCGCCGATAAAATCATCTTCTCCAAAGACCCTGCCCGAAAGAAGGATGAACTCAACCGATTTGCCCGTTTGCTGCGAAGCAAAGACTGGCAAGCCAGAAGAATTGCCGCCAAAGTCCTTGGTCGCAGCGATGACCTAGACCTAGTCCCCGAGTTGATTTTCGCTCTGAGCGATCGCGACTCGGTGGTGAATCGCAACGCTGAAACTTCGCTCC
>JBJTAQ010000206.1:0-3534 GCA_046090945.1 Pirellula sp. | reverse complement strand
TTGACGTGAAAGCCTGCCGGGACTTGGCTGATTTTCTCCAGGACTTCGGTTGCCAATTGATGGGAGATCGTCGTCTGGACCGCAAGGTCGCTGGGTTCTGGACCACCGAAGTAGCCTTGCCATATTCCGGTCATGGTCTGAAGGTCATGGACGAACGGTTCGCTTTTTGCGAGTTCAAATTCTCGGGTGAGTTGCTGATGGCGGGCTTCGGAAATCGCGTCGGCTTCTAAACGTGTCATTCCATTCATGCTCAGCAGATGCTCGAGGTACGATTCACGCACACCTTTCTTGGCATCGATAGCTGCGTACATGAGCGGTTGAGTGAATCGCGGTTCATCGGATTCGTTATGCCCGAGTTTTCTGTAAGCATACATGTCGATGACGACGTCTTTCTCGAACTGCTTACGGAAATCCATCGCCAGTGCGACGACTTGCGCGACAGCTTCTGGGTCCTCGCCGTTGACATGAAAGATTGGGATTTCAAGCATCTTCGCGATGTCTGTCGCATAGGTAGTGCTTCGGCCCTGATCGGGTTCGGTCGTAAAGCCGACTTGATTGTTGATCACCACATGCAGGGTTCCACCTGTTTTGTAACCAGCAAGTTCGCTTAGGTTGAGCGTCTCCTGAACAACTCCTTCGCCGATGAAAGCAGCATCGCCATGGATCAGGATGGTCATATTGTCGGTCCGATGCACATCGCCATCGCGATCTTGTTTGGAGCGGCAGCGGCCCAGTGCCACCGGGTTGACGAATTCGAGGTGGCTGGGATTGAAGCACAAGGAGATGTGGAGCTTCTGACCAGCGCGAGTGGTCCAGTCGCTGCTGTAACCCATGTGGTATTTGACGTCCCCACCTCCACGGAACATCTCGGGGTTTGGATCGTCGAACGACCAGAAAATACTCTGCGCTCGCTTGCCCATAATATTCGCCAGGACGTTCAATCGTCCTCGGTGGGCCATGGCCATCACGACACTTCGCACTCCATGCTCACCGGCTTTCTCAAGTGCCAAATCCAGCAGTGGGATGAGGCTCTCGGAACCTTCGAGCGAGAAGGTCTTCGAGCCGGTGTATTTCTTTCGGACAAATTCCTCGAAGAGCGTCGCATCGGTAAGCCTTGTATAAATTCGGGTCTGGACCTCTGGCGACAATTGCAACCGATTCTCTGTCGATTCCATGCGACGCTGCAACCACTCGCGGATCGTTCGGTTGTCGATATGCATGAACTGGGCACCGATACTTCGACAGTATGTCTTGCGCAGTTTGTCGATGATGTCGTTGAGGGTTCGGCCGTTGGTGTGGTGGATGTTCGGTGCTGTGAATGGCCTTTGCAGATCCTCAGCAGTGAGTCCATAAGCCGAAGGGTCCAGTTCCGGAAGCGTCTTGCGATTGAAACCCAAGGGATCAATCTTGGCTGCCAAATGACCTCGGACCCGATACTCGCGAACCAACTGGTCGACTCGCTCCTGCATGCGTGCAAGCCACAGTGCATCTGGGGGAGCACCAGCCTCAGTGTATCCATCCGAGGTCACCGATTCGGTCACTAAACTCTCGGATTGGGCGCTGAGGGAAAAGTCCTCAAAGTACCTTCGCCAAGTCTCCGAGACGCTCGTCGGGTCGTTGATGAAGCGTACGTACAAGTCGTCGATGTAATCGAGACTGGTGGTGTTCATGGCAGTTTTTTGAATTTGAGTTCACAAAGAACGGACAGATCGTCTGGCACCAAGCCGTCTCGAAACGGCATGGCGGTTCGAATCGCCCTTGTTGTTGGCTGAAAGTGAATTGAACTTCCTTTGGATTCAATCAACGGGCGGAATACAAACCGTCCGGGTTTTCAGATTCGTTGGATTATACCTGCGCCATTCGGTCGCGGTAATGGCGATTTATCAGCTGAAATGATGATTTTTGAACCTTCTCCACCGGCATTTTGCGTCCGGTCATTAGTCGGCCTCAAGTCGTCGCCCCTGAATTAATTTGGTTAACACAAGGCTTGTTCGAGGCTCCCAAGAAAGTCGGGCTTGTAGGATGTGTTGGGATTGGGTGGATTAGGCGGGATTTTCCGATTAAGAAAAATTTGCGGATCGAGTGGATTTTAACGGGCTAGCCGTCGATACAACAGAACGAGTGGATGAGTCCGATCCCCCTCGGGCTAGCTGCTTGGCTGATTTTCCCCCAAAAATGCCTTTCGCACGGAAGTGACTCTCGTGAACCGATTCGCAACCCTATGCTGCCTGTTGATTACAGTCCTGGCCGGTACTGCACAAGCCCAAGACTTGCGGAAATACCGCGTCCAGAGCTCCGCTTACAATTCCACACAGCGGCCGCGACCAAGCGCCGTATCGACGGTTCCGGCAAGGCTTGCCGGAACTCCGCGTCCTGCGAAGTCGAAGGTACGAGCCCGGCCAGCTTCGAGTCGAATGGCCCAAGACCCGCTTTATGACCACTCAACCTACGCTGATTCCGATATGGATCAGCCGGAGGTGATCATCGATGGGAACGACTCCATGCATGATGGGATGATCATCGATGGAGATCAATACCATGACGAGGGCGAGGTTTATTACGAAGATGGACCCATGATGTACGATGCGGATGGGTTCGAGGAGTCCTATGGTGTGTACAACGAATGCGGTAGTTGCGATGGCCATGGCTGCGGCAGTTGTGGGATTGGCAATCCATTTGGAATCGATCTTTGCAACCCAGCGGGTGATTTACCGGGCCGTCAACTTTGCATCTGCCTGCCTTCGCACGGTTGGGTGAGCGTTGATTACCTCGGGCTTTTTGCTTCTGGAATGAACATGCCCGCGTTGGTGACCTCGTCACCTGCTGGGAGTTCGCAATCGATCGCAGGTGTGCTGCCCGGTGCGAGCGTCTTGTACGGAGGAAACGACAATGCATTTACCGATCAAATCAACGGTATCCGCGTTCGAGTTGGTGTTTGGTCTGCGGTCCGTCCTGATTTCGGTATCGAAGGTGAGTACTTTGGTTTCAATCAAATCGAAGAAGGATTCACGGCCAGTTCGCCCGGCTCGCCAATCCTCGCAAGACCCTTCTACAACAACATCACAGGTTTACAAGATGCAGAGTTGGTAGCCTTTCCAAACCTGCTCAGCGGCAAGGTGCAAGTCGAAGCGACATCGAGACTCGATGCTGCTGCGGTCCGATTCCGACACATCCTGTGCTGCGGTGAGAAAGGAAGTTGTTCGCCTTGGGATTGCGGCCCTCAAGTCGCCCAATCGCGAATCGATGCCACCTTGGGTTGGCGTTACATGCAACTGGTCGAAGGGTTGACGGTCACCGAGGATCTGACTTCACTGAGCCCAAACAATCCAGGCAGTTTTTTGATCCGCGATGACTTCCAAACGTTCAATCAATTCAACGGTGTTGAGTTCGGATTTCAGTGGTTGCATCGACGAGGATTCTGGTCGCTCGATGCGATGATGAGAACCAGTGTTGGAGTGTCCCGCCAATGGCTGCAAATCGATGGCTCGACGCGCAGTCCACGCGATGGGGTTGCACAACCCGGCGGATTGCTAG
>JBJTAQ010000205.1:0-2032 GCA_046090945.1 Pirellula sp. | reverse complement strand
CTCAAGGTGTTTTATGTCAAGCCTTCGCACAATCCCAGACCCTGTCGATTTCGAATATCAGTGCGGTCGGGAGACGCCGTACTTGTAAGCCCAGTAGTTGCCGATGGCCTTAGCTCCAGAAATGAAACTTTTGCCGTTTACTTGGCCGGTCACATAACCAAGTGCATCGATGGCAGGTGGTTGATCGAGGATCAAGACCGGGCAACCCTGGTGCTGTTCGGACAGCAGCGAGACGATCTCCTTGCGCGGTTTCGTGAAATCGACATAGCGAATATCCAATTGGTAACGAAGTTTGGGAAAGTAGGCTAAAACCCCGGTAATCTGAGCGCAGTCGGGGCAATAGTAGGGTGCACCGGGACCGTCGGGGAAGTCCTCTTTTAACAGAAATAAAAGGTCTCTTGCCATGAACCAATCTCCTCAGCAAATGTTTAGGATCGAACGGAATTCCTATGGATTGTAGCGGCTTCAAACTATAATCGAAACCGGTGTAGGTTCGGGTTATTGATGCTTTTGGGTCAACGCCGCCGTGTATATTCTCGATTGGCTCATGCAGATAGGCTCTCGGGTCGCTCGTCAATCCTTCGAGCCCTTGGCGTACTTTTACGATCATTGGATTCGCAGCAACCCTGATGCGACCAAACCCGCGTCGTTGATCGAGCGCCGCAGGTACCTGATTCGATCCATTCCGGCTCTATTGATTTCGCTGGCATTGATTGGAGTGTCGCTGCTTTCGTTTGCAACATCGTCTGGAGTTCAGAAACGGTATCGGCAGTATTTGGAGCAGTCGACTGGGGCTTTGGAGGGGCTTAAGATCGATCGGATTGGCGAGCGTATCCTGGGTGACCAAGCTGGATTTAGCTCGGAAGATCGTTTCGAACTTGCTCGTAAACTTGCTGAGCTAGACTCTGAAAAAGGTTCGGCTAAATCCGACAGTATTGTCGAGAAGCTAGCACCTGACGGGGCGCAAGGTTTCGCACTTGCACACCGTGCCAGAGCCCTTGCGGGTGCATCGGTGCTCGGTCGCCAACCGATAGACACCACCGCACTCAAGTCGCTAGCTTGGCATCTGCAGCAATCGATGGGACTCGAGGACCAACCCTTGCAACGTCTGCGAAGCCAATACTATGTGAGTACCGGACAGATCGAAAAAGCATCCAAAGAGCTATCAAAAATCGCGGAAAGCTCGCCTGAGTATTGGTTCGCACTTGCAGAGGTCCTCTTGTCAGCGCGCGATTTGAATGCCGCACGCAATGCGTTGAATCGCGCGGCTGAAACCTACAGCGAGTTCGTCAGCAAGGATCCTGCAGATCCTGAGGCGAGGATTCGATATGCCACGGCGCTTGCTAGGCTCGGCGAGTTTGATGGGGCGATCGAGAGCATGAAAACGGGGTGGAAACTAACCAACGACGAGCGTTTCCCCGAAGGGATCGGGGAGATATTCCTGATGAAATTCCAGAAGCAGCGAAACGTTCAGGGCCCGATCGACCAGCAATGGGAGCATGTGCAAGAAGCTCTTGCATGGGATCCGAATAATCGGCTGGCGTATCAAGCTCTTTCGCAACTGTGCGCTGACCCCGATTCGAAGCGCATCAGTCCATCGCTGAGCGAGAAAATCGAACAGTTGCTCGGCGAGTCCAAGTACACGTCGGAGCTGTTATTTGCCAAGTCGAATCTGATGCTCTCGCTCGGCCAGGGAGCTGACGCGGAACGATTGCTTACTGAAATCGTTCATAAGTATCCTGATTGCCATTCAGCTTTGAACAATCTCGCATGGTTGCGGATCGATCGGTCGGACGTGTCGAGCGAGGGACTATTGCAAGCCGAGGCTTTTGCGCGCAAGGCGGTCGATGCGCTTCCGAGTTCGAGTGCGTATCGCGACACACTCGGATTGGTACTTACCAAAATGCAGCGATGGAGCGAAGCGATCGCGCAATTTGAGATCTCGCTGCGAAACTCTCAGAATCCGATCCCAACGCTTGAACGAATCGCAGAGGCCTATGAAACCATCGGTCAACTGGAGCTTGCCCAGCAG
>JBJTAQ010000204.1:0-3012 GCA_046090945.1 Pirellula sp. | reverse complement strand
GCTGACCCAGCCTTGAGCCGTTTCATCGGCCGACTTGGCGACGGCCCTCAAACGATCCGATGCAGTGATCTTCATTCTCAGCAGATCCATTCCGCTCGAGAGGATGGTATCCGTGTTGATCAGTTTTTTGTTGGCATCGTTTTGAAGATCGAGCATTGCACGATCAATCGAGCCGAGGAATTTGACCAACTCCTCCGGCGACTCTGCAGCAGTCATCTTGAGCGTCGAGTAGCTTTTGGCTGCCAACCCCGGGTCAGCTTCCCCGGGCTTGAAGTTTGGCAGTTGGCCGGCTGGCGTTGGCTCGGCAACGCTTGGGCCTGATTCACGCTGCATGGACTTGGATTTGCTGGCTGTCGATTCGCTGTCGGCGGGTTTGAAACCGCTGGTCTGTGCCGACACTTCCTTGGGCTTGGTCTCCGGCGAGCAGCCCATGGGTACCGAGGCGATCGAGCAGAGCAAAACCCAAGGCATATTAGCTCTCATCTGCGCTCGCAAGGCAGACTTCTTGGATGCAAACTTTTGAACCAACATTTTTTCTGTCATTTTTTCCACTGCGAATCTCCAAAAAACGCTCGACGATCACCTGAGAGTAGCTTGAACGAATCGGCCCAACTAGGCAATACTGCTTGCTTGCAGCACCCTTTGATTTCCTCCGGAAACCTTCGATTTCATTCGAGACCTTTTCAACAAACCATGGAAAACCAACTTTCGATCCACTCCCTTGCACACCGCGATCTCCCTGCAGTCGGTCTAGGTTTTTGGAAAATCCCCAATGCATCGACGAGCCAGCTCGCCGTCGAAGCAGCCAAAATCGGCTACCGACACTTCGACTGCGCTTCGGACTACGGCAACGAGGTTCAGGTGGGCCAAGGTCTCGGTCAGATCTTTCGAGAAGGTATCTGCAGGCGGGACGAACTCTGGGTGACGGGTAAACTCTGGAATACTTACCATCGCAAGCAGCACGTGCGACGGGCCTGCGAGCGGACTCTCAAGGATCTGCAACTCGATTATCTGGATCTGTACCTGATCCACTTCCCGATCTCTCTGGCTTATGTCCCCTTCGAACATCGCTACCCTGCCGGATGGCATTACGATCCGGAATCGAAAACGCCCAAGATGATTCCTGATTCAGTCCCGATCTCGGAAACTTGGGAAGCCATGGAGAGATTGGTCGAAGCTGGGCTGGTAATGACGGCCGGTGTGAGCAACTTTGGCGTTTCGCTCATCCGTGATCTGTTAGCCTACGCCCGAATTCGACCAACGGTGCTCCAAGTTGAATCGCATCCCTACCTGGTTCAACCCAAGCTGATGCGATACTGCCAACAAGAGAGTATTGCGGTCACTGCATTCAGTCCGCTCGGGGCTCCATCGTATGTTCCTCTGGGAATGGCAAGCCCTTCGGACTCGGTTTTGGAGCAACCTGTCGTCAAGCAGATTGCCAAGGAGGTTGGGCGATCGGCTGCCCAGGTCGTCTTGCGTTGGGGAGTGCAACGGGGTACGGCAGTTATCCCTAAAACGGAGCAAATCCACAGGCTCAAAGAAAACCTGAGCCTATTTGATTTCGAACTCTCTCCCGAACACATGGCGATGATCTCGGGGCTTGATCGCAACCAACGCTTCAACGATCCGGGTGTCTTCTGCGAACAAGGCTTTGGCTGCTATTACCCGATTTACGAATGAGAGCTAAACGAATAAGGGCTAAACGGCGGGTTGTTGCTGGGTTGCGCAGTGGAATGCGCCCAGTCCGAGGATAAAGTCCGATGCATCGATGGGGATGATGTCTCGATCAGGGTAATGCTCCTGGAGTTTGCCAACAGCTGCCGAGTCGGTAGCTCGATACCCGAATTGAGGCACGAGAACGATTCCATTTGCCATATAGTAATTGCAGTAGCTTTCCGGAACCCTATGTCCTTGAATCATCCTCGGAGGTGGGGTTTGAAGCGTGATGATGTCCAACGGCCTGCCCTGCGCGTCGCTTGATTCCTTGAGGGTTTGGTACTGTTTGGCCAAATGGGGAGCGTTTGAGTCGTCGCTTGTCGACGAAACAGCGGCAAAGACTAGCCCGGGGCGTATGAATCGCACGAGCTGATCGATGTGGCTATCGGTATCATCACCTGCAAGTTCTCCGCCGTCGATCCAAAGGACTTTGGTCACGCCGAGCTGCCGTTTGAATTCCTGTTCAATTTCCTCGCGTGTCCAGTCGGGATTGCGAGTTCCGGTGACGACCGCGCTGCTGGTCGTCAGCAAGGTTCCTTGCCCGTCGGTCTCTAGTGCTCCCCCTTCGCATACCAGCCTTGAAGAAAAATGTTCGAGCCGGTCAGCGAGCGATTCGGAATCCTCGAAGTTCTCGAATCGCCATTTTCCGGAGCTATCGAGTCTGCGGCAGATACGACTCGAAGCCTTGGCGTCATCGTCGTAGGGTTGGTACTTGTTTCCCCACGCATTAAAAATCCAGCGGACGGCTCCCAGTTTCTTTTTCGATCGATCGACCACGAACGTAGGACCGTAGTCACGAATCCAAACGTCGTTGGTCGGGATTTCGTGCACGTAGACGTTGGGTGTCCCTGAGAGCGTTTCAGTCGCAATACGGAAAGATTCGCTAGGTCCGCCTAAGACGTGCACCGTCTCGACCTCAGCCAGTGTCCGAATGATCTGCTCGGTGACCGGAGGGATTGTGTGGAGTCGACCGGGCCAAGTTGTCTCGCGATAGGGCCAGGAGATCCAGGTAGCTTGATGGGGTTCCCATTCGGCCACCCAAGTGTAACCGCGATCGACAGCGCAGAGCGAATTCATGAATCCACCCATCGTTTGGTCAAATCTCCGTAGGCATCGATTCTTCGATCCCTCATGAAGGGCCAATAGGTCCTTTGGGTATTGATGAAATCCAAATCGCAACGAACCATCACCAGTTCCTCCTGATTGTGACTAGCTCGATAGAGCAGATTGCCAGCGGGATCGAATGCGAAGGAGGCGCCCCAAAATTCGATCGCATCTTCCTTGCCGACTCGGTTG
>JBJTAQ010000203.1:0-9015 GCA_046090945.1 Pirellula sp. | reverse complement strand
CAGTTTCCAAGAGTTTTGATTGTCTTGAAAATAAGTGGCAAGAATCTCAATCAACTTTCGCTTGCTGGCTGTATCTTCGACTGGAGTCAGCAACTCGATTCGCCGATCCAGACTCCTTGGCATCCAATCGGCACTTGAAATATAGACCGCATCCTGCCCTCCGTGCGAGAAGTGAAGGATTCTGGCATGCTCCAGAAAACGATCGACAATGCTCATGGCCGTGATGTTTTCACTCAGGCCATGGACTCCCGGCTTTAGGCAACAAATACCTCGCACATTTAACTTGATCGTCACGCCAGCTTGGCTGGCTCGATACAAGGCTTGGATGATCTCTGGATCGACCAACGCATTGAGCTTGGCATAAATAAACGCCTTCTGGCCTTGCAGCCTACGCTGAGTCTCTTCCTCGATCAGAGAAATCAGTTTTTTACGAAGTCCCAACGGAGCCGATTCGAGCTTCTCATAAGTCTGAGGTTGGCTGTAACCGGTAATCGCATTGAAGAATGCCGAGGCGTCTTTGCCAAGCGATTCATCGCATGTCAAGTAGCTGATATCGCTGTACATGCGAGCCGTTGACTCATTGTAATTGCCAGTCCCAAAATGAACGTAACGGACGATCCCATCGATCTCCCTACGAACAACGATGCAAATCTTGGCGTGGGTCTTCAGACCACGAACTCCGTAAACGACTTGCACGCCTGAGCGTTCAAGCTCCCGAGCCCAAACCATATTTCGGGCTTCGTCAAAACGCGCTTTGAGCTCAACGACCACTGTGACATACTTGCCCAACTCGGCAGCTTTCTTGAGAGAAGCTACAATCGGACTCTTACGACTGGTTCTATAAAGCGTCTGCTTGATCGCTAGCACATCCGGATCATTGGCCGCTTCTTCGATCAGCCGCACCACCGGTTCGAAACTCTCATAAGGATGACACAAGAGCAAATCCTGCGAAGCGATGTTTTCGAACATCGATTTCGTTGAATCGATCTGCGGAGACTTCTGCGGAGGCCAAACCGTATCCCGAAGGTTCGGAAAACCCTCGATCTCCGTGATACTCATCAATGCCGAAAGATCCAATGGCCCAGGTATCTTGAAGATATCGCGGGGGCTTAACATCATCTTTTCGATGAGATACTTCAGCGTTGGCTCAGAAACCTTGGAATCAATTTCCAAACGGACGAAATCAGCCGAGCGCCTTGAGCTCAAGACCTCCTCCATACCGAGAATCAAATCCGAGGCACTGTCCTCCCGAACCGAAACATCCGCATTTCGAGTTACACGAAATGCGATGCACTCCTCGACTCGCTTGCCAGGATAATACCGCTCGACAAAGAAACTGATCACATCCTCGATCAACGCATAGGTATAAGCCCCCCTCTGACCCGGGATCTTGATCAACCTCGGAAGACTCTTACCAATGGGGATAAAGGCAAATCGATGCGGTGAATCCTGCTCACCACTTGCCATTCGCACGCACAAGTAGAATCCCAAGTTCGACAGCAGCGGAAAGGGAGCGTCGGGATCCAAGTCCATCGGCGAAACAACCGGATAGATCTCCTGCTCAAAGTACCTCTGCAAGGATTCTTTGCACAGCGGATT
Source organism: Pirellula sp. (assembly GCA_046090945.1). Lineage (GTDB taxonomy): Bacteria > Planctomycetota > Planctomycetia > Pirellulales > Pirellulaceae > JBKCUI01. The sequence continues at coordinate 7,416 of JBJTAQ010000203.1, read as the reverse complement.
CGCCTCGGACGAGACGACTCTTGTAATCCCCTCGGAATTGAGGATCGGTTCGATCGAAGTCAAAAAACAATCATACTGATCGCGTATGATCTGATCGACTCGATCGTAAATCGCTCGGAGCTGCTCGGTAACCGTCGCTCCACTCGGATCCGGTGCCTGGATCTGCTGAGCCTCCTGCAATTGCAAACCTCCCACTCGCACCATGAAAAACTCATCCATGTTGCTGGCGGTGATGGCTAAGAACTTCAGGCGTTCGAGCACCGGAACCTTGGCATATTGGGCCTGGTTGAGCACACGCTGATTGAATTCCAGCCAACTCAGCTCTCGATTGATGTAATGCTTTGGATCTGTTTTCATGATCGCAGCATTCTACATCAAGAGACGGTAGTTCCGCAGGGCAAATCGCCCTGGCGACAGGACCCGATACCCGCTAAACTCGAAACAAAATCGGGCAAAATCGGGATTCAGCACCCTCGCAGAGCCTGCTCAGCAAACCCCATGCTTTTGCAACGGAACCATCCATCATGAAATTTATGGGATTGATCCTCATGTGCGCCGCTAGCACGATGGCTCTTTTGCTCCCAGCCCTCGGGGTGGTCAAGTTCCCTGTCCTGGATTCAACCACCCTACCAACCCTGGCTGCATCCCCCCAGGATCCATCGAACAGCACCAGCAGCATGGCTCCAAACGCCCTGGGTTCGAATACGCTGGGTTCGAATCCGCTGTTGCCTGACGCACAAGCCTCAGCCGGACTGCTGATCGCTGCCCAAGTCTCCGCACAAGACAACGCTCAGGCAGCTTCTACGCCCGCTGAAAACCGACCGTCCTCCTCGACAACAAGCCACCCGCTGGGAAAAATCCCATTCACTCAGATCGGGTCTCAACGCGTTGGAATCGGTGTCTGGCTCCTGCTCATGCCGACCCTCCTGGTAGGCCTTGGGATGTGGACCTTTGGATCTAGCCCCAAAACCTCCAAGTGATCTCGTTTAGCCCCTAACTACACGCCAAATGCTTTCTGCATTTGCTCTCGAACGGTAGTCAATCGCTCGACCCCACCCCCTCCGACCTCGGCCGTAGTCCAACCACTCCAGTTGATGTCTTCCAAACCTAGACGAACTTGATCCCAAGGCACATCGTCTTCGGGAGATGTGATGTCAACGAACTTGTTCATCGCCCTGCTGAAGCCTTTGACATCGAGCTTGACAGCCCGATGGCCAAAAGCATTCAGCCATTGGCGAGGTTGACCATACTTCCAGTGATTGCCGATATCGTAATACATACCGACCCAAGGGCTCTTGAAACTATCCACAAAGTCGATGAAACGATCCGGCTTTTGCTCCGGTGGTGCATCGTGATCATAGTGCAGCTTGTTCCAAACGTTCTCGATCAAGATCGGTTGCCCGAGAGATGCGGCCAACGGGAGCAGCTTCTTGATCTCCTCGCGAGCTCTCTGATTGACCTCGGCCTCGCTACCGTCATCTCCCCGGCCAACAACGATCAGCACTCCACTGCCACCGATCGCATGAGCTACTTTGAGGCAATGCGTGATGTTTGCAACACCTGCCTTGCGGACTTCGGGATCAGCACTGGTCAGCCTTTTGTCCCAGTGGGCATGATTGATGGCGTTATGGCAAAAGACACCCGACTCCTGAACGGCCGCGCGAGCCTCTTCCACCGAAAAACGACCCGCCTCGTCAAAATCCACACCGTCAAATCCTGCCTGCTTGGCCACCCCTAATCGCTGCGCGAGCGTCAAAGGCTTTCCATCGACATCACCCTTGATCATCGATAGTTTGCAAGACAATAAAATTCGCTTCTCAGGTGGAGTGACCAGCTTTCCAAGTGCAACCTTGGGCTGCTCCTGAGCCACAGCCTTACAAGCGACCGAGGAACTCGCCAAAGCGGCGGTGGACAGCGCAGAAGCAGTGAGAAAAACACGACGATTGGCGGATTGCATACGGTTGGAATACATCGTTCGGCAGGACCTGTAAACGGAGGGGAATGGGCGTGAAGATTCCCCTCCATTCTACAGCATTTTCGCAGAAAACAATCAATCGCGAAGAATCACTCGCGTCGCATCGAAAAACCGGTGTAATGCAATCCGGTCTCCTCGTCGACAACGAACGCACCCCCAGGAGCCAAGTACTTGGCAATCACCTCGAAAGGTGGCAGTTTTTTGCTGCGCACTGCCGTCACCAAAGCGGTCAAGAAAGGATTGTTCTGGGCAAATTGCTCGATGTTGTCGATATTCTGAGGATCGGTCGCAAGATCATACATCAATCGCATCCCCTCCTCAGGGCGTTGATAAGCCAAAATCGACATCTCGCTGTTTTTCAGCTGGGCCTTGATCCTGTCGCGTACCAATTTGAACTCGATCGAATCCGAGAGCAATCCGTCCCCCGAGGAATTCATCTTAATAATCTCCTCGATAGCCTGAAGCGAATCTGCGATCATCAACTGGTCATCCAAAATACAAACCGCAGGCTGAGGCAGCCGGATGTTTCTCCCCTCGGCTTCAACACTACGGGGCTCAATGGTGTAGATCGTCGCATCCCCGTAGAGCTTACTGGTCATCTCCGGCCCACCTGATCCCTTGAGCTTGTCAAACATCTTGGGCAATATCTCGGACTTCATCCTCGAAGCATTCTTCACGTGAATGCAGTAGACGTTCGACTGACTGTTGATCTTCTTCGGAGGAACAATCAACTGCACCAACGAAAACCGATCGTTGAGACCGTCGATGATGTCGTTCCTGAGACTAATTCCGAGATTGCGATCGGCTTCTTTGACGAAACGTTCGTTGAATGTCCCCTCGCCAGCAAACGTATCGACAATCCCCTCAACAGCGTTGAAGGTCTTGGCCATATCCCAGTTCATCGTAAAGTAACTGGTCACCTGCTCGCTGACCCACGGCTCGGGCTCTGTCGATCCAGCCTTGGGCCGAATCACCTTCATGATCCCCTGACGATTCGGGTTCAGGAGCAAGTGCCCATGGATGATCGAATCGAATTCATTCGGTGCGATGATCGCACTGCCACCAACCCCTTTGATGCCATCAAGACCCAGCGTTTTTAGAGCCGCAAGAATCGCCACAGAACCATTGGTGCTGCGACCAAACTCGCGAACCATCGCAAGCGGATCGATAAAGAAAGACACCTGGGGCCTCTCACCTTCGGTACCGACACATCGTGACATAATGGTGGTAAAGTCACGGTTGTCCGAAAGCGGCTTGTGGTCGATCCCATTGCCAGTCCAAACCATCGCCAACTGCTCTGCATAGTCCGCACGGTTGGTCGCTACCATCACCCCCGAGTCAATGAAATAAGTCAGCGACTCTCGCTCCGAACGCCCCATCGAAAGCAGCTTGATCTTTCCCACCTCTTTTTGCGCCAACATCCCGCCATTGGAGTCCGTAGCCTGTTCGGCCCGCTCGATGAGAACCTGCAAAGCGGGCATCTCGTCGCCTGCTTCGAGCATCACCACAAAGGCAGGCTCGGTCTTGGTCGCCACCAACGCAAAGGCCAACTCACCGTTGGGAATCGACAACAATTCGTCGAGATTCAAGCCGATCACGTCCTGCATCCCTTGGAGCTGCCCGACAAACGTCGAATAAAACGTCCCCAAAATCGGAGCAATCTGCGGATCGTTCATCATCTTGCCCATCCCGGTGGCCTCCATCTTGGCCTTCATGTCCCGGGTGTCATCGACGCGAACATACGCTAACGTCTTTGTAGGGAAAAGCTTAGGAGCCGTCAGGTGCTGCTGAGCAAACCCCAAAGTCCCACTCAAAAAAAGGATCGACGCTGACAGAAAATAGATGATTTGTTTCATAGTGCCAATCTATTCGCCAAAAACCGCTGAATCTTGCCTAAGCCGCGTAAGATTCTACCAGTTTTTAACCAGGTTAAGTGGTAAGCGGTAAAGGCTCTCGTCAGAACCACCCATTACTTGAAATGATCGGCTTCAAGTTCATAGTAGACGCCGTCCAAGCCATCGACAGGTTTTTTGTAAGGACGGACTGAGAGTGTTCCGGCAAGCGAGTGCTTGCGAAGCGACTTCGAGGCGAACTCATCACCGATGAGCTTGACCTCGATCATGTGGGTCAAAGGTGGTTGCTGGCCAAAGCAACAGGTGGCCCAGTCAGGGACCAGGACGAAGGTCTTTGCAGCGTTGCTCGACAGGGAAGTCGGATGGATGTAGCCCTTGAGAAACACCTTTTTGCCATCCAGATCGATCGCGGTCTGAGGAGGCACGTCCGGAGCTCCAATTGGACTTTTTAAAGCCGCAAACGAAATCCGCTCGTATCCATCCGGCAACTCGGTGTAGTACACATAGGCATGCTTGAGCGGACTAGAAACGAGCATCACCAAGCTGATCAGAAGGCCGATTTGGGCCAAAACTTTTCCGCTGATCTCGTTTGGATATTTTCTAAAATTCGCAAAGGCGATCAGAGCAAAGATCGCCCCAAGGAGACTCAGGAACAAAAGAAGCGGCGAGTACCAACTGAGCAACCCAAGAATCCCAAAAACCAAACTCAGTACCGCCGCCCGGGAGAGGCTTTTGTAACTGTACTCGTCGGAGTAAAACTCTTCGGACCGCTCGGTAGGCTCGATCTGGCTGGTGCTTGCGGTACTCATCGCCGTCTGGATTGATTGCTAGCTAGCTGGAAGTTTTCCCCGTGGAGATCATCCACAGTACAAGGCCTAAGGAGCCGACGCTACAGGCTAATACGGAAAAGACAATCCGGGAGTTCAGCAAAAAAACGGCTTTCGAAGGCTCTTGAGCCCTCGCAGATGCTTCGAATACCGGAGATTCAGCGATCGTAAAGGAGATCCGCTTGCCATCGATCCACCGCGATCCGATGTCGGATTGAAACGATTCTAGGGGTTGCCCAGCGATGGGCTCTTGCCTCCAAGTCAGCCTTTCATCGCTTCGGTTTGCAGAACTCGACGCGTAGAACTGCTTGCCTAGACCTATCGGCTTGCGACTAGATGATGGATTCGAAGGAGCTGCTTGACCAGGCTTGGCTGCCGGTGCAGCACCCTTGTCCCCCTCCTTACTGCCAGCCGACGGAGCGGGTATCGGAAAAAACGTCGCTGCACGCTTGACCGCCTTGGGGTCGATCTTTTCGAGCTCTGCCAGACGCTCCTTGGCCTCGGGCAATGGACAAGCTCTGAGATAGTTTACCACAGGAACTCGAACCCAAGAATTGTCATCGTTCGCTGATTTGAATAGTTCGCACAGCCGATCGATTTGCGTCCAATCTTGCCAACGAGCCAAATCTGGGATAACCAGGTCGGCAAGGTCCGGAGCCGAGAGCAAGTTTCTCATCGAGGCGAGGATCGCCTCCTTGGGCAATGCAGCAGCCTCGGTTCCATGGAAACGCAAAGCCATGACCGACGCGTAAACGTCTGGATACGAGGCCTTGCGATTCGCCAAGAATTGCTCGTCGATGAGTTTCAGACCGGCAGGACCCTTGAGCATCAAATACGAGGCAATCAAAGCATCCAGACCTGCTCGCTTGTCTGGATCGCTGCTACGGATCATCGACTCAAACTCGACCGCATCGGCCTCGGTCCCACAGATCCCAAGCATGGTGTAGTAGAGCCGTTTTCGATCTGGAGAGATCGCAGGATCTCGAATCCATTCCATAAGCTGATCGTGATCCATCTTGCTCTTGAGTTTCTTGACGTCCTCATAGGGTGCCAACGCGAACTCGTCGTAACTGTCCCTGGCCAATAGCGAGTCGGGGTGCTCAAAATGCTTTTGGTAAAACTCCAACCTTGCAATAGGATCCTCCGGCAGTTTCTGGATCGCTTGAATGTACTTCTCCGCATCGGCAGACAGTGGCAATGGCGAGGACCAGACCAGGTTCCTAGGGTCGACCCCTAAAAGCAGGAACTTCTTCTCGGTTTTCCCAGGTCCAAAGTAATTCGCCTCGACCACTTGTCCCTTTTCGAGCAAGCTTTCCCCTCGGAGAACCAGTTCGACCGCAAACTTGGCATTGCCATCGATGTCGACTCGGCCGTCGCTAACCAGTTTGGCAATGGCCACTGCATCCATCGACAAGCTCTCTTGTCGAAGAGTTTGGGAGGCTGCCGAGCAGAATGGACATGTGGATTCCGCCTGACTGGGAGTTGCCGTAACCATCGACAAAACAACCCCGAGGACGATTGCAGATCGCATTGGGAAAGCCGCAAGCATCCGAGTTAAATTCAACTGACTCATCAATTCTGATCCTTGTCGTTTTCGTGAAGCCCAAACCTACTCTTAGTATGATAAATCATCCGAGAGCAAACTGGCGAGGTCTAAAAACCGATTTTCCTTCAGTTACTCCTAGGCTCATGGCCTGCGTGAAATAACTCTTGGAACTCGAGCAAGACTCGCTGCGAGGGGCGTTTTAGCTGGGTGATTTTTGGATCTTAGCCCATTTCACCAGACCAGCAATTTGGCAGCTGCGATGCACATTACGATCGACAGAAGCACCCTCGTGAAGCGGACCGGCAAACGGAAACTTCCTAGCGTCGCGCCAATAAATCCTCCCACGACCACCGCACTGGCCAGTAGCAACCAACCCTGAGGCATCCCGCGGCCAGAGGCTGCCAAGCCCGCCAAGCCAGAGACGGAGTTCACAAGGATAAAAAGTGCCGAAACGGCCGAAGCCGTCTTGGTCTTGGCCCAACCCATGAACAACAAAAGCGGGGTTAAGTAGATGCCGCCTCCGGTACCTGTAAGCCCACTTAGCAGACCGAGCCCCGCACCTGCAAGAACCGCTTGGAATGCAGCTGGCTCTTTGGCTTGATCCTCAGATTCCATGGGATAAATCACCCACACGGCCGAACCACCTAGCAGGACTCCCAGGAAGACTTTAAACCATACAAGTGGCAGCGATAGATAGCCGCCGACAAAGGCCATCGGCGCTGCTAGGATTGCAATAGGCCAGAATAGTTTCCAGGAGAAGTGTCCGGCTCTATAAAATTGGATCGAGGCGATCGAGGCCACGAGAATGTTGAGCAGCAACGCTAAAGGCTTTATGCGATCCGGGGCCAGTCCCGCAAGACTCAGCACTGCGATGTACCCCGAGGCTCCAGCGTGTCCAACGCTCGAATAGAGCCAAGCGACAGCGGCTAGTGCAACGCATAGCCAAAGGTCGCTCGATAATTCCATACGATTAAATTATTTGCCCTGAATCCTGGGGAGCAGAACTCGTTCGACCCATTTGGTATCGACGGTACCATTCACAAACTCCTCCTGCGCTAGCACCGTCTTGTGGAATCCTGCCGTGGTTTTGATACCGCTGATCCGCAACTCGCTCAGCGCTCGTTGCATGGTCGCGATGGCTTCTTCTCGCGTCTCGCGATGGACGATCAACTTGGCAATCATCGAGTCGTAGTGCATCGAAATTTCGCCACCTTC
>JBJTAQ010000202.1:0-3018 GCA_046090945.1 Pirellula sp. | reverse complement strand
TTCGATCCAAAGTTGGGGAAGTCCTTAGGGCTCGGTGGTTCGAACATCATCCGCCTCCGACCTGCCGATGAGCCGATGCTCCCTTTTGTGATGCTGCCTCGTCCGTTGCAGGAATCGAATGTCGTCGGCAAGGGAGGTGCTGCCGGTTTCCTCGGCAAGGAATACGATCCGTACACGTTGTACCCCGAGGGGGACGACATGGACATGAGCAAGATGGATCGGATCAATGTCAGCGACTTGCAACTCCGCCCCGAGGTCTTCTCGGTTCGTTTGCAGCGCCGAGCAGCCTTGCGCGATTTGATCAACAAGCAGATGCCGACGATCAATGCTGCGGTCGAGAAGCAGCAGCTCGACGAGTACTTTTCCCAAGCCCTTTCGTTGGTCGTATCGGGCAAGGCTCGCGAGGCGTTTGATTTGAGCCAGGAGTCCGAGGTCCTCAAGGATGCTTATGGACGGAACACGTTCGGACAAAGCTGCTTGCTAGCCCGTCGATTGATCGAGGCCGGGACGCGGGTCGTCGAGGTGGTTTGGCCCAAAGTTGCCAATAGCGATAACCATTCATGGGATCATCACGTCGATCTATCCAAGCGGATGAAGAACCAATCAGGACCGATGCTCGATGCAGGTCTATCGACACTCATCGAGGACCTCGATCAGCGCGGGCTGCTCGAAGACACCTTGCTGGTTGCCGTCGGCGAGTTTGGTCGTTCGCCAGAGCGAGGCGTGAGCACCAGCGGCAACGGCAACAGCGACGACGGACGCGATCACTGGCCGTACTGCTACACCTCGGTGATCGCAGGTGCAGGCATCAAGCGCGGCTATGTGCACGGCAAGAGCGACAAGACCGCCAGCGCTCCGATTGAGTCGCCAGTCCATCCAGCGCAGTTGCTGGCCACGATCTATCACGCTTTTGGTATCGAGCCCGAGACGATCGTTTACAACCACCTCAATCAGCCTCGCGAGTTGGTCAAAGCCCAAGCAGTTACCGAACTGTTTGCGTAGAGTCTCTTTCTTCCGATTCTCCTAGAAGTCATTGAAGCATTCCATGCGTAAAGTATTTTCGTTGACATTGGTGATGGTCGCAGGTTTCGCCGTCGCTTGGGCTAGCCTGCCGAGTCACTGTGCCATGGCACAAGAGGACAAGAATCCCGCTGCCAAAAAGAAAGGGCTCGGGGCCACTCCTGCCAAATCGTTTCGAGCCCCCGAAGGTTTCGAAGTCGAGATGGTCTACGAAGTCCCAGCCAAAGAGCAAGGTTCCTGGGTCGCCATGTGCGTGGACCTCAAAGGGCGACTCATCGTCTCGGATCAATACGGCAAACTCTATCGGGTGACGCCTGGAGCACCAGGGAAAGCATCGGAGACCGCGGTTGAGCCGATCAACGTCAATCTGGGAATGGCGCAAGGATTGTTGCATACCAAAGATGGTCTGTACGTCGACGTCAACGGCGAAGGGATCCTCGACAAAGAGCAAAAGGATGCGCCGCGTGGACCAGGGCTCTACCGACTCCAGGACCTCGATGGGGATGAGCAATTCGAAAAAATCGAGCGGATCATTCCATTGACCGGTGGTGGAGAGCATGGTCCCCATGCGATTATCCCAGGGCCGGATGGACGGTTGTATCTGTGCGCAGGAAACCAATCCGATCTGCCCGAGCGAATCGATCGGTCGCGAGTGCCGCGGCACTGGAGCGAAGACCACATGCTCGGGCGCATGCCCGACGCACGCGGATTCATGGCCAATCGATTGGCCCCTGGGGGCTTTGTGCTGAGCTTCAATCCCGACGGCAGCGACATTGAGCTGGTGGCGACCGGCTTCCGCAACGAATACGATATCGCTTTCAATCCCCATGGCGATCTGTTCACTTACGATGCCGATATGGAATGGGATATCGGGACTCCGTGGTATCGTCCGACTCGGGTCAACCATGTCATCAGTGGTGCGGAGTTCGGATGGAGGAATGGGACGGGCAAGTGGCCAGAGTACTTTGCCGATAGTTTCGGTGCCGTGGCCAACATCGGCTACGGTTCCCCCACAGGGATCACCTTTGGTACAGGTGCCAAATTCCCTGCCAAGTTCCAAAATGCACTGTTCATCAGCGACTGGAGCTATGGCGTCGTGTACGCGGTTCATTTGGAACCCGACGGCTCCTCGTACAAGAGCACTTTCGAGTCGTTTGTCAGCGCATCACCGATGCCGGTGACCGATCTATTGATCCATCCCGAGCAAGGCTGTATGTACATGACGATCGGTGGTCGCAAGACCCAGTCGGCTCTGTATCGTATCCGGTACGTTGGCAACGAAAGCACCCAGCCAGCTGCGTTCCCAGACAACGAGACTGCCAAGACGGCTCGCGCAGCTCGGCGTCAACTCGAAGCCATGCATGTTCCCGGCGCAAAGCTCGATATCTCGGCGGCTATGCGATACATCGGGAGTCCGGATCGCGCGCTGCGAACCTCTGCGAGATTGGCACTCGAGCATTTCGACTCCAAGCTATGGAGAGACCCAGTCAAACAGTCCCTTCCTGCCCAAGCGGCCATTACCATGGCCGTGGCGCTTTGCCGAAAGGGAACTCCAGCAGATCAGGCAGATATTCAAAACAGCCTGCTGCGGCTGGATTGGAACAAACTCACCAACACCGAGCGGCTTGAACTGCTGCGGGCCTATCAATTAAGCTTCTTGCGGCTCGGAGAAGGAGATCCGGCCATCCGACAGAAAATCATCGCCCAGCTCGATTCGCATTTTCCGGCGGCTGATGGTGATGCCCTGGTCGATCGGGAACTGGCCCGCGTATTGATTTACCTCAACGCTCCAAAGATCGTCGATCGCTGCGTGGCTCAGATGAATAGCTCAAACTCTGCCGAACAGCAGATTCACTATGCATTCTGTTTGCGAGAGGCAGACCAAGGCTGGACTCCAGAGACTCGAAAAGCTTACTTCCAGTGGTTCTACAACATCGGAACCGCGCGAGGCGGGGCGTCCTTCGGAGGCTTTTTGGAGAATATTCGCAAAGTAGCTAT
>JBJTAQ010000201.1:0-1154 GCA_046090945.1 Pirellula sp. | reverse complement strand
TCGTACCGCTCGACGCTCTTGTTCGTCGATCTGTCCATCGCCATTGGTGTCGAAACGCTTGATCAAAGAGGGGTTTGCTTCCTTGTCTGCTCCGGACCTGTTTTCCCCTCCAGTTCTGATTTGAGATTTGGCAAATGGTTGCAAAAGTAGAACAATCGTAAAGCTCGCAGTAACAAGCCATGGATTTGGAAGTGGGAAGGCTATTTGTCGATACATACAGAGAGTTCCTCTTTGGTTGTGCCTTATGGCTTGATTAGCGGTAGTTAGAGATCCGAGTTAGTTGCAGAAATTCCCGCAGTAGTTCTGCTCGCAGTCGCCGACGCGTCCCCTGCGTGAGGACTTCGGCGTCGTTATCAACGTGGCCTTTCCAGTGATAAAAACCATCCTCTTGAGTCGCAATCTCCTGAAGTTCGAAGTTTACCGTTGCCAGTGTGCGACCTTGAAATGCCCGATCGAGCGTGACTTTGTGCACGAGCAGCGAGTTTGGATCGATCTCCATTTGCACCCTCTTGAATTTGGTTTGCACCCCGGTTGATTTCGGCGATGCAGTGATCGTATCGCGATCTGCCGAGCGGTCGAATCTTTGAAATCCGTAGTCTTTTAAAAGCGATTCTAAGAGGATCCGTAGATCAAGACTTCGTAGATCGCAAATGTCCTCGAGGGCCGCTGGGATTTCGTCCTTTTGAAAAACAGCAACCGAATGCCCATCGATCGTAAACCAAATATCTCCCGAGGAAGATTTGCCCCATACAAGCTTGCGGCCTGCGGTCTCGAAAGACTGGACAAACTGATCGTTGCGAACCCACAGCATCGACGGCTTGGACCACTTCCGTTCGAAGTCGACGCGTACCGAGTAACGACGATCGCTCGTGAGTCGATTCGCCACGAGTGTTTTCTTTAGCACTTGCTGGGCGCTAGCTTGAACCGTCGGCATCGAGACCCAAGGGACCATGATCCCTAGCATCAATAGCATTGCGCATGCCACCAGCCAAATCGGCTTGGCGACCCGAAACCTGTAACTTTCGGGTGTTTTGGAGATCTTCGGGGGCATCGAACAGATCGTTTTCGATAACAAGGCATGGAGCAAGGCTCGATCTGCAAGATAATCCGATGCGTTTTCAATTCGGTGGATCGAATCGACAAGTTGTAGCGAG
>JBJTAQ010000200.1:0-2705 GCA_046090945.1 Pirellula sp. | reverse complement strand
CGTCTCTCCAACCTCTTCAACGATCAGCTCCTGCCTTCGCGGTCGCATCTTACCGCCACCAAAACGATCGACCCCTCGGATCTTCGGGGGAAAGATCAAATACACCCCTTTGTCATCACTCGCATACCACTGCTCGAAAGGGTTTTTTTGGTCTTTTGGATAAGCCCCGATGTTGGCGATCTCGATCCCAATACTTCGATCATTGCTCTTGGTGGCATGCCAAGCACGCTCTTTCAAATCGAGTGTCTGGTAAATCGTCCCGTCGGCATCGAGCATGAAATGGACGCTCAGGCCTCGGATGTCGTGCAAGATAAAGAAACACTGCGAGCTGGTTCCACACACGTCAAAGTGCAACACAAACTGATCCACTTTGTCTTGCAACATCTCCAGCGTCCAACCACCGGAACGAAGCCGCTCGAGCTCCTCTGGACTAAAAACATTTTGCGCCTGAGAAGCAAATCGCAGCCCGTACCGATCAGGGCTAGTCTCCTGAGGCTTGGTCACAAAGTTGATCTTGCCCGCTTGCATCTCCTCGACCGTGCTTTTCCAATCCCTTTTTTCAATAGGACTGAAGTGACGCGTGGTGCGATAGGCGTCGAAGCCACCTGGATCCATCCAGAGTTTCACAGGAGTTCCGATCCTGTAGAACTGCCCGCAGACCACGATTTCATCGCCGTACCGCTTCTGAAACCCCAACGCCCCCTCGGGTTCTTGGGCCAGCACGCGACTGCTCAAGAGTGGCTGCGGAAACAACAGAACCAACATGAACATCAATATGGATCGCATCCAAAATCCCTCAATTATTGCGGGCACTAACCACTTTGTAGATTCATCAAACAAACAATCCTATCAGCCAATTCGCAGCAGCCAACTGGTACAGCCGATCGCAATGGCTAGCAATCCAATCGTTGGGAACAGGATCCCAACCACCACAATCACGACCCACACCCATCGGTGCTCGGGCAGTGCTCGCTTGGGAAATACCGAAGATAAACTGATCGGTTCACCCAATGCCAGACGTTGCTTGCGGTGCCGTGCAAGCGTCATCGCAGCGGCGCTGATCGGCAAAAACGCGATCACCAACAGCACGAGCAACCACAAAAGCTTGGTCCACAGTCCACCAAACGACCCTGTGTGAAGCGCGTAGCTCCACTTGTTCCAGCGAGCCTGCCAGCCAAGATCCTCGTAGTCGATACGCTTAAGTAAACTCTGATCCGACGCATCCAAATACAGCGTCTGCGTCATGCTCGGTGGATAATCCCCGCCAGATTCAATCATCAGGGAACCTGTCGACGCATGCATCCTCTGTACCGAGATACGCTGCCAGGAGAGCCCGTGCTCGTTGGCCGACCGCAAGCAACGACCCAAGTCCAGCGGCGTGAGATCCACTTGGCCTGCCATTTTCCCTTTCGGTACATCCAGCAAATAATCGTACTGCCCGCTCGCTCGCGCGATGCCGTGATACAGTGTCCCGTAAAGCTCGGAGTAATGCAGACCATTCCAAGCGATCGTGACGATCGCAAGTGCCGATAGTATTCCGGCACTCGAATGGAGTCTCCTGAGCAGCCGGTAGACCCCACCTGCCAGCGACGACGTCGGCTTGGCCACGGCAGCCGACTTGCTGCGAAACCAAAGCAGCACCCCTAGGAGCGTCGATGCGATGAGCCAGGTCGCGGTGAATTCCACTAGCAGCCTGCCAAACCAACCCATGTAAAGGGTACGATGAAACCGCGTCGTGCTCGTAAACAGGTCGTCGTCCGAACCAGGATAGAGCTCGCCGCTGTTTGTATTGACATAGTAACGCTGCTGGGGCCAAGGCTTGGACTTCGGCGCAACCAACACGCTTGGGAAACGCCTTTTGCGATTCTCGAGTTCGACTCTCCATACAATCGCCTCGAGGCCTAGTTCCTGTTGGACCATCGGCAGGATTTTATCGTAGTAATCCTCGGCGAGTCTCCGATCGAATTGGGTTTTATGCCAAGCTGTATCGCCTGCGGAATTTGGATACTTGCCGAGCAACAACTCGTCCTCGAAAAGGAGGATTCCGCCCGTGATCGCCATGAGCAACAGGATAGGAGTAATCAATACACCGATCCAGAAATGCCAATAGACCAAGAATCGATGGTCGCTGCGCTGTGCCGGCTGATTGTTCCTCATCGATCTGATCTGATTTGGCTCAATCGCAACAATTGAACTCTCCAATAGTGCAGCATCTCCGGAGTGAGCGAACCGTAGTCGCTCCAAGTCGCCGGCTCAGCGTAATCCCCCCGAGCCTTGTCCTGGGATGTGAGCTTCAGGGATCTCCTGAGCCTCTGGCCAAAGCGATAGCGGTCCACTCCAGATCTCTTGGCCAAGTGTTCCAAGACCTCGACATCTTGTTGACCGTAGCAATACGCCTTGAGCCTAATCGACGGAAACGGTCCTGCAATCTTCGTATCCTCGGATGGATAGAACAGCGATAACTCATCGGCCTTCTTCCAAGAACCGGCATTGCCGATGGTTTGCCAAGGCAATACTCCATCTGCTCCGGAGCTCCAAGCATCCCAGCTCCAAGCCACCGCAGTGGCGTTACTCGTACCGATCGGATTATTGCCTCCATAGAGCACCACCTCTTGGCCAAATCGAAACTTACGGTCGAGCACCAGAGACTGGTATTCCTTGAAAGCACCGTTGGCAACCACGTTGAACTTGAGCATCTCATCGAG
>JBJTAQ010000199.1:0-1104 GCA_046090945.1 Pirellula sp. | reverse complement strand
CAAACAGTCCCTAATCAAGAATCTCAATGCGATCCATCACGGTCGAATCAAATACCCCGACCAGCAGTCTGCAGGTTGACAGGTTCTAATGCCTATCCTCTTGGTCAATCATTTCAACCATCGAACTTCTTAAAACGACCTGCCGGTACGATGTCACATGACCCAAGAAACGACCCCTAAAACTCCTTTTCCCGCAGAACCGCTAACGTTGCATCCAAAGCGACCGCTGAGTGAATTTTCCTGGTTAGAAAAATCGCTTGTGATGGCAGAACTCTCTCGATTGGCCTACGGTCCGCCTGAGCAAATCCCAAGCGTTGTCTACGAGGCGGGTATCGATCAGTGTGATTTTGTTGCACAAGCCGGTTCGGAGGCTTATGTGTTTGGAACACCCTACGATTGCATCATCGTCTCGCGAGGAACTGAACCGACCAAGTGGGAGGATATCGCCGCCGATGCCAAAGCCTGGACGGTCGCTTGCGAAATCGGACGAGTCCACAGTGGCTTTGATGGACATGTCAATCACCTGTGGCCCGATCTTGAGAACAGACTCAAAGAAAATCAACGCCCAGTATGGTTCGCCGGTCATTCGCTCGGGGGCGCAATGGCTGCCGTTTGCGCAGTCCGTTGCAAATTATCACCCATCCCGTCGAACCCCCAAGCCATCTTTTCCTTTGGCGCACCAAGAGTTGGCAATCGTGCTTACGCATCTTTTCTGAAAGTCAAACACTACCGTTGGGTCAACAACAATGACGTCGTACCAAGAACCCCACCAAGATTATTGGGATACCACCACATGGGTCGCGAAATCTACGTCAACCGTAAGGGCAAAATCAGCCGAATCCACAATTGGCTTAGATTCCACGACCGCTTCCGAGGATTTATGCAAGGATTAGCGAAATGGAAAATCGACTACTTGTCGGACCATTCCATGAAAGAGTACGTAAATATCATCAGGACGCTTTACAAATCGGAACTCGGAGGAAAACGGATTCGAGTTCCCAAATCGATCCGATAATCCTTGAGCCTCTATTTGCCTCCAAGCCTCGAACCTGCGTAAATCCTTGAAGCACTGTAGCGAGGGATCGCCATCGGCGTAGGTTTTAG
>JBJTAQ010000198.1:0-7712 GCA_046090945.1 Pirellula sp. | reverse complement strand
TTTCGCTTATATGCCAACGCACAGAATGTGGCGACTTGGGATGCCAACGCTGGTATCGACACGATGTTCAAGACTGCCGCGAAGACTAGACAAGCGATATGCTTGCTGTCGGATCCTGAGGTGTTGCCAGCGATCGATGCGATGGCGACCAAGTATCCGAATACACGGATTGTGATCGATCATTTTTCCCGGATTGGAATGCGTGGATCTGTGGATCCAAAAGACTTAGACAATCTCTGCAACTTAGCACGCCATCGCAGGGTCTTCGTCAAGACATCGGCCTTCTATGCATTGGGTGAGAAAAAAGCACCGTATAAAGACTTGCTTCCCATGATTCGTAAACTGCGTGATGCATTTACAGCAAACCGCCTGATGTGGGGCAGCGATGCACCTTATCAAGTCCAAGGTGTCCACTCCTATCCGGCTTCAGTGGCACTGATTTCGACGCAAGCTGAATTTCTCAGTGAGCTTGAGATTAAAGCCATTCTCGGTCGGACGGCCGATGAATTGTTCTTCCAGGATTGATCGAGTTACTAGAATTGTCGCTGAATCTAGGCTTGTGTGAAAATACTTGAAGCTAGGGTACCGGTGCTGTCGGCGAATGCCGGTTGATCAATCTTCATCGAATGCAAAATACTAAGAAATAGGTTGCTCATTCGATGCTCCCCTTGGCGCCAGAATTGACCATGCTTAAGGCCCATGTTTCGGCCACCAGCAACTAGCGTCGGGAGATTTTTCGGCCAGTGGGTCGTACTTGCTCCACTCCCATACAGGACGATCGTGTTGTCCAGAACACTTCCATCACGATCTTGATATCCATTGAGTCGGCCGAAGAAATGGGCCAACTGTTCACTCAAGAATCGATCGTACTTAGCAAACTGCAATTGCCCATCCTTGTCCCCTGCGTGAGAAAGATTGTGATGGGTTCTGCTCAAGCCGAGTTTCAACGGGAAAGTATCGCTGATGCCCATCCCGTCTTCCCGGTTGAGCATGAAGGTTACCGATCGAGTGATGTCCGCGTCGAAGGCCAAAGCGATCAAGTCGAACATGTTGCGATAGTACTCCGAGGGTTCTCCTTCGGGGGTTGCATCAAGATTCAGGCTGCTGTAGTCCTGGTGTTTGATCGGAACATCGATCCATTTTTCAGATGCGATCAATCGAGACTCGATCTCATTGAGCGATGCGAGGTATTGGTCCATCCGATCTCGATCGGAACGACCTAGTTGTTGGTTGAAGGAATTCGCACTTTGAAGAACCGAATCCACCAGTTTCATCCGGGACTTGAGCCTTTTTCGTTGGCTCTCTAGCGAGGTTCGATCGACGCGGAACAGACGATCGAAGACTCTTCGAGGATGACTCTCAGCCGGTACCGGGCGGCCTTGGATGTCGTACGAAATGGTTCCGGTTCGGGATAGAAAACCAACTCCTGCATCGATCGAAAGGACCAGAGAGGGTTGGCGGCAGTGCTGATTGGTGTGCTGTGCGATGACCTGATCGAGCCCGACGGAGTTGAACGTACCGGGTTTTGGATTGTGAAGCGGTGCGCCGGTCAGCCACATGTCGGAGCAAACATGGGGATCGGCCTTGGTTCCATTCTCGTGGAAAAGACCTCCAAAGAAACTGATCTGATCTGAAAACGGTTTGAGCGGTTCGGTCGATTTCCCCAGTTCAAAGCGGCCTTCGGTTTCCTTCGTCGGGAACCAACTCCAATCATCAATGCCATGCTCGGGCTTGGGCAACGACATCCCGTTGGCTGTGTAAAGAGCGCAGAAGCGTCGCGGAGCGTTTGCGATGATCTCCGCGCCCATGGCTTCGAGAACCGGCAGGGCCAGCGCCGTTCCCGCAAATCCACGGAGGACTGCTCTACGATCCAATTTCAAAGACGTGGTCATGCTAGGCTACAATCTTTTGGAGTCATCGTAACTGAAGGGGGGCTTCAACACTATTTTTTATCGAACAAATCGCTGTGAATAATCCAGCGAACCATCTCTTTGACTCGGTAACCGGAGGGGCTAAGCTGCCCAAGGTTTTCCCGAAGCCACTGCATTTCATTGTAAGTAAGTTGTCTACCCGATGCATAGATCGCCAGGTGTTTTGCCAGACTGAAAGCAACCTGATCCAATCGCTCTTGGGCCAAATAGGCACGGAAAGCACCGAAATCCGCCAGTTCTCTGCCGTTCCCAAGCGTCGTTTTGCTATCGACGATGTCGCTTCGTATTCGTCCCGAGGCGTCGAATTGCTCGAAGGGGAGTCCCCACGGGTCGATCCCCGCATGGCATTGGGCGCAGCCTCGAACATCTCGGTGACGCTCTAGTTTTTCTCGCAGCGAGAGCCTGGTAAGGTCTTCAAGTTTCGGGACATTCGGCGGCGGATCATCGGGCGGCTCGGCAATAATTTTACGCGCGAACCAAGCGCCCCGTTTGATTGGGTTTCCTTCACGGCCGTCTGAAAGTCCGATCAGCGGCGCAGCTTGGGTCAACAAACCACCTAAATGCGGTGAACCATGCTTGATCGGTACGAATTCAAAACCACTCTCGGTGCTACCACCCAGCCCGTAATAGCTGGCAACCACTTCATTGGCTACTAGGTAATCCGAATCGATCAGATCGCGAGCAGGGGCATCCTTTGCGATCAGATAGCGAAAGAACTCGATCGGTTCACGGCGCAGTTGCTTGCGAGCATCCCTAGTAAGATGTGAAAACCCTTTAGCGTCGATTTCAACGACGTCGAATTTGTCCAAGCTTAACCATTCCGAGACGAAGCGCTCGGCGAAGGCCTCCGACCGAGGATCTCCTAGCATCCTATCGATCTGTGTGTCGAGTTGGCTGCGCAATTGACCAGTTCTTGCAAGACTCACTAGCCTTTCATCGGGGGGGCCGTTCCATAGAAAGTAAGAGAGTTTTGAAGCGAGTTCCCAATCATCGAGCAACTCTGGTTGAGGCCCTTGGCTGGTTTCCGTCAAGAACAAAAACTGGGGTGAGGTTAGTACCAACTGCAGAACTTCGCAAATGCTCTGCACGAAATCGTGTCCCGATTGGACCTCTGTATCAAAGACTTGTTGAAGTTCTTTGAGTTCGAGGGCTGAAATCGGACGACGAAAAGCTCGGGTTGCGAACTGTTCGATCGTGCGAATCGCGTAGTCGCGATCGGTTTCGTCGTCCATGCGCTCTGGAAATATCATACGATGGGAAGCTGGTGGCCATGTGTCATAAAAAGGACCTTCGAATTCGACGCGATGGATCAGCAATCGCGGGGTCTCTCTGCCGTCGGTGTATTCATGGCGAATACCGATTTCTCGAATGCCAGCAAGATAGTTGACATTATCGGGTTCCACCTCGGGGGCAGGATAGTTCCCAATATCCCCCTCGAAGGTATATACCTCGGGATGCTCGCCGGCGACAACTTGGGGTTTTCCAACTTGAGTCAATGTGCTGCCACAGTCGCGCCGAAGTCCAAGATGCACACCGAGTTTGGGATTCCGAGATTCGAATTGGAGGAATGCGTCGAGCGTTTGGCTTGCGTCGAGGTCAACGCGATGAAACTCAATCCGTTCAATCGGAACAGAACCTGAGTAATTGGCACCGATCTGCCAAGTTCCCTTCTCGAGCCGTGTCAAACAGAAGGAGGGTTGAGTTAGATCGGCGGTGAGTTGAAGATGTCGGTTTCCGGCGGGCGTTGGTTTCGACAGGCTCAATTCCAGCGGTTGGATGTTTTCGGCAAATTCCGGTGGTTTGACGAAGGCTGCCCCAGGAGCGAGCAAGGCTTGGATTTCGTTTTCGCCCAAAGCTCGTTGGTAGAGACGGACTTCGTCGATCATGCCATGGAAGCCTTGTGCGTTCTCAATACGACCGATATGAAGTCGGGATTTCGGATTGCTCAAATCGGCCGCTTGAATGGTTCCCGAGGCGACCCTATACCCGTTGACGAAGAGCTCGGTTTTTTGCTCACCCCTTCGGACAACAGCACAGACGTGTTGCCAAGTATCCTTGCGAAGAGTGCCAGGGGGAGATTGAACGGTACCGTTGTGTTGTCGGTCAGCATTGGCGGTTTCGATTCTCAAGATTCCGTTTTGGTTTGGCATGTCGAGTAGCCAACCATGGGTGTAGCCATACCCTCCGAGGCAGACGATCCCACCTTGCGCCAGTTTCGTGGGATGAATCCAAGCTGAGACGGTAAAATCACCGTTGCCAACGCTCAGGACTGGATCCGGGTTTTGTACAAGTGCACTTGGTTCCCCAGAAACCGATAATGCCTGTTCGAACGGAGAATCGACCCACTTGGCATTCCCAACAAGTTCATCGTTTCCTTGGCCTTTGGCGCTGAGTGGGATGGGGTTGTCATTGGTTTGGGAGTCTTTGCGATTCATCGACCAGTAACCTAATAAGCCAGACTCGAGGTAGGTGCTATCGGCTTGGACTCGTTCTAGGCGTGGTTTGAGCAAATGGACTTGGAGGAGATAGACTCCGTCCTCGGGGATTACGGCAGAATAGGAATTGATTGGATTTGGGTTAGGGGGCAGATTGATTCGAGCAGCGGCATTTTGATTGGGGTGCCATTCAGGAACACTCGAATCAACCACTAGCAGGTCGGCGACTTTGGATGCCGTTACTCGAACTTGGAACCGACCCCGCTCGGGAAGTTCGCGCAGGGAGATCTTGAAATTCGCTTGTGGTCCGTAGGTGCTCGATTCGCCGAAAATCTCGGGGCTCGGGATAGCCGTTCGCAGTGCTAATCCGCTTGGAAACAGCTCGTAGGCTTTACCCTTGGGGTAACCTTCGGTGCCTCGCATGCAGGCAAAGACGGCATGTTCGATCCCTTCGAAATCTCGCCAGCCGCGAACCGTATCGTTTCCTTGATAGCCTTCGATAAACCGGAAATTTCGCTGCATGCGAAATTGTGAAAAGGGAAAGCTTTTGTCCAAATCGGGTTCAGTAACGATGAAATCTTTGTTCGCCAGCAAGTGGTTGTTTGCTCCCAGGACCAGCGACTCCTTTGAGGGGCTTGGATGAATCGACCTTCCAAGGTCCATGCGGAAGAATTGGATCACGGGTGTCGTTGCTGGATCGACGATGGCGCAGTCGATGGCCTGCTCGGCAATCTGCAAGTAATTTTCCAATTGCAGTGGATTCATCACCAGCATGTTCGCTTGGTTGGTGAATCCATCTTTGGAAATCGCATCGGGGGGGAGGATGTCGGCGAGGTTGCGATCGATGCCTAAGAGTGCTTTGATCGTCCGATCGTACTGGCTGACTGTTAGTCGCCGCATCGAGCCGTTGCGAGGGGTCGGCCGTGACCTAGCCGAGTGCAACGCTTGACCGATCCACTTCAGCAATATGGTTCGTTCTTGTTGGCTCGGTTGAGGCTCATCTTCGGGTGGCATCTTTCCCGATTCGATTTGATGCTCGACGGCTTCCCAAAGTCGCAATGATTCGTCGGGTAGAGTTTCATCGAGGTGGTCGACTCGAATTCCCGATTCGCGTGTCTTCTCGTTGTGGCAGCCAACGCAATATTTTTGAATCGAGGGTGCGATTTGGGACTTAAAGTCGATCTCTATCCCGGTCTCTTGAGCTGCGGATCGGTTGGGAAAGATCGCGAGGATCAGCAGGCTGGCTGCCAACAAACGAGAGCGGAGCAGTTGCATCGGTGGGAAGGCCCAGGGTGGGAAACCGTTTGAACGGGTCGTATCGAGTTTGCAGACTTAGGGGCGTCCGCGACTGGTGAATTTTACTCGATTTTTTGCGGATTTGCTCAAGCTCATCAAGCGTAAGGCATATTCCAGCGGTGTCCCTCGTCCAAGAGTTCGAATTATAACGCATCATGAAAAACCAAATCGCACTGCTTGTTCTACTGATCGCTTTCCCTCTATCGGTTGGTTGTGGGATGTGCAGGAGCATCGAGCAATGGAAGTGCGACAATTGGGGCATGTGCCATTTTGCACCGAATCGGGCTGGCATGTACGCTCCGATGTCGGTTCAACCGACGTACGGACCCCCAGCAGCCTATCCAGCTCCTGCGGGGATGGTTTTGCCAACGGCAAGTGTGCCGTCGGGCAGCGTAGCTCCGACATCTGCGAGCGTGACGGTTGGTGGACCGGTAAATCCAAACTGCAAAGACTGCGGACGATAGTCTTTATCCTTCCACCGAGAAATTGCCGCTAATTTCTTGTCGCATTCACTGCTTGTAGCAAATTGAGACAATTCGTCTATAATCCTGGACTCTTGGGCTTGAAAGCCTTGTTTGGGTGAATTGTCCCTTTTTCCTCTCCAGGTCAATGTCCAGCTACTTGAAGGTTATCCGCGGTACGGATTTGCATGCCAAGTTACCGTTGAACCGGCATATCGAGACATTGATCGGTCGTGGGGCGGAATGCCAAGTGCAGTTGAATGATCCGCTGTGTTCACGGGTGCATGCCAAGATTCATTACAGCGACGGTCGTTGGACGGTCATGGATGCAGGTTCTCGAAATGGAACCTCTGTCAATCGGTCCAAGACGGACGTAGCTGTGTTGGCCGATGGGGATGAGATTCGCGTCGGTGGGACCTCGTTTTGTTTCGTGGACGAATCGAGTTTAGATGAGCAGACCGTCGAGGTGTTGAATCAGTCTGCGGACTTGAAACCCGATGGGATGAGCGAATCGAGTTCGGTCAACATCGTTCCAGGTATGACAGCCTTCCACTCGCTCAAGGAGGCTGGTCGTCACGAGGATGTTGCTGATCTGCATCAGTTATCGATCAACTGTATTTCGCTATCGAGTCCGGATCAGGTGGCGGCAATTGCAATCGAGCTTTTGCGACGTCGCACCGAGGCCACAGCGGTAGCTTTTTTGGTGGCCAATGAATATGGATTGCTGGATGTGAGCCATCAGTTTCCAGATGGTCCCAAAACCAAGAAGTTGGAATTGAGTGATCGTCTGACCGAGATGGTTTGCAAGCATGGGAAAGCGGTTTGGATGCAGCAGGAGACCGCTCGGGATAAGAATGTCGTGAGCAAGGACGGAGCGCTTCGTTCTTTCAAGGATGCGATTTGCGTTCCACTGCTCAACGATCATAAGACGATCGGAGCGATCCACTTGTACAGGGAGAAGGAAATCTTTCCACCTCATGCATTTGATTTCGCAATCGCGGCCTCAAGCATTCTTTCGGCGACGATCGTTCGGGTTCAAGAATCGCAAGTGCTCAAAATCAACCACGACCGCTTGCAGAATCGCCATGCGGAATTCGACGAATTGATGGGCAACAGTCCGGCGATGATCGAGCTTAAGGAGAAGATCGTGCGGGTTGCCAGGGCGTCCGGATCGATTCTGGTACGGGGAGAAAGCGGGTCTGGAAAGGAGCTTGTTGCTAGGGCGATCCATCGAGCGAGCTCCCGCGCGGATCGGCCGATGCTGAGTGTCAACTGCGCAGCGATACCCTCGGAGCTCATGGAGAGTCAGCTCTTCGGACATGTCAAAGGTGCGTTTACGGGTGCGGAGAAGGATCACGTCGGTTGGTTCGAACAGGCAAACAACAGCACGCTTTTTCTGGATGAAATCGGTGAGATGACCCTCGAGGGGCAGGCCAAATTGCTCAGGATCCTCGAAGGCCATCCGTTCCTTCCGGTAGGAGGACGCAAGGAAATACGTGTCGATGTGCGGGTGATTGCCGCGACGAATCGGGACTTGAAAGAGTTCGTTCAAGAAAAACGCTTTCGGGAAGACCTCTACTATCGGCTGA
>JBJTAQ010000197.1:0-4598 GCA_046090945.1 Pirellula sp. | reverse complement strand
GTAATCGTTCTCTCCTCTTCGATTGTCGGTCCGATGGTCGAGCCTGCTCCGGGTCGGCGACGTAATTGCACAGGGACTTGTACACCCTGCATCCCTGCGGCCTGAACCAATGCATTGATCCGAAACCGATCACCAGGAAACACCCGCTTGGGGGCCTCCATATCGAGCACCTTGGCATTCATCGGGTTCTTTTCGGTACCCAATCCGACCGGATGAATTCGCACCTCCTGCCTAGCAGCCAGCGATACTACATTCTGTGGGTCGACCCCTGCATTGCTTCGACCGTCGGTCAAGAGTACGACAGCCGCCAGCGTCGAACTCTGCTCTTGCTCTAAAACCGCTTGGATCGCATCTCCGATGCGCGATTCGGTTCCCGTGGCGCTCAGTACCGTCTCCCAAGGGATCTGGGAGGGACTCTGGGGTTTCACTTTGTCAGCCGGTTCCTGGACTTGATTCGATTGAATCGACAATAGCGGCTCAGTAGACCATAGAGATTGCCAGGGGATCGTTTCTGCTCGCAAGATTGCTGTAGCGATCATGACAAAGCCTGCAACCGCGCTGACCAGGCCGAAGATAACTCCATACGGAAGTGCTTGCCACAGACTCCCAAGCGCCCGTGCAAGCAGCGAAGCGATCATCAGGCCAATCCCTAGAATCGTCGCGGCGGTTCCGAGCCAAGCGGTCGTGCGAAGCATTCTCAGGAGCGTTTCACGGTCATCCAGGGACCCATTTCGCAAACTGGTCTCCACCGGTTTTTGAAACGAGGCAACGACGCTCGGACGGGTTCCCTGGTCGAAACGATAAACCGTGGTGTCATGCTCTCTTTGAAGTTGCTCAAGCAGCCCGGATTGGCCGAGGTACTTCTGTACGGCTGCGATGCGACTCGGCCCGGTCGACTCCCGGCCGGGGGTCTCTTCCAAAGGCATCGTCATACTCAGACTCGTATCGACCATCACAGCAACTTTTGAGGATCGCACATCTCGGCGCTCGCTCCGCTTCTGTAGATCCAGAAAGAAGATCAAAATGCCCAGCAGAGCAAGGATTCGTAGGATCAAAAGGGTGTAACCAAGCGACTTGGGCAACTCCTCCCAATCCTTGCGGTACCAGTAGACAACCCAACTGATGATTGCAGCTAAGCACACGACAAGCAGAAACCAATGATGCCACTGGTCGAGTTGCTCGAGCCTCATCCACTGGTAGTAGACTCGCACATCCTGCTGGGCTAGCGGCCCTAGGATTTCTCGATTCCAACAACTCTTGATAAATACCATGCTTGGGAGTCTCGATCCTCTAGGTTCGTTTGGGCAAATGGTACGAGGCACTCCATGCGAGCCACTGCTCGGCCATGAGCAGGGCAACCAAGAGACCTAGAAGGAGCATGTTGCGGTTGGACATGCCGGCAAGGTTCAAATCGGATGTGCCCGCCATGGCACTGCGGTAATTGAACTTCACTCCAGAGAGGTTTCTGGCTAAATCGGTCGGTGTAACCCGATCGGTCTCCCCTTCGCTCCCGGGAGTATTCCTGGCGGAGTTCTTCACCTTGGCCTCTCCCTGAATGGTCGTACCCCACCACTCAAAGACTCCGCAGGAGGTCAGTCCACCTGCTGCTTGGCTGGCATCCGACTCGGGGCTAGCGCCATAATCGGCCCGCAGGGAGTTGTCGCCAACGTCTGCGGCGTTGATCTGGACCGATGGGCGAACCCCTCGGGAACTCGACGCAGGCAGGATCAGACGGGTCTCAGGAAGCATCTCTTGGGACGAGAAATCCCATCGCAGCGGAGTCCCCGCCAAACGTGAGGTTTCAGGGAGCCTAAAGCTCGAAAGATAACCGACCATCTTCAACGCCGCCACAACAAATGTCGGATCCTGAGGCCAGTTGCTCCAGCGTCGGTCCAACGAAGTCAGCCCCACGAATACCCGTCCCTCCCCGAGCGGATAATCGACCATCAATGGAGCTCGGTTCCTAAGGCTTGCAACCGGCTTCCATAACTTCTCCGCACCAGTCTCAAGCTTTGGATCGATACCCACATAGCGCTCGATCCGCACGAATTGAAATGGAGAGTTGCTCAGCCCAAGCAGCGGGGCGAAGATCGGATGCGATTCGGCCAGAACGTCCGGAGTCGAATCACCGGCATCCTTGGTCAATTCAACTGGGCCTGTAAGCCCAAATGGGATCAATGGCAGCGGATTCTCAGCCCCAGGGATCGACTTGGCCCAATTCGCATAGCCTCGGATATAGTCGTTCATGGCGATGTCATCACCGAACCAAATCGCCAATCCACCACCCCTAGATACGTAGCGATGAAGATTGACCAAGGCTCGTGGATCGAGGTTGGGAATCGATTGAAGGATGATGCAAGCGTAGTTTTCAAGCGCGACGGTATCAGAATCGCGCAGGTATTCGGGTCGCTCCCGCTGGATCAGCAACCCTGTCTTGGCGTTTCCACCCGGATCGAGCGCGGACTCAAAGAAATAGGAATGCTTGCCTCCCGCATCGCCATCGACCAACAGGACTCGAATCCCCTCGACAATGTCCAAGACGCAGCTGGCCTGATTGTCCGGAGCGATCGAATCAGGCGGCAATTCGGCCTGAACCACATGCGAACCGCTCTTGGGAAAGACCACCTGGACATTGCGAGTCGCAGATTCACCCGGTTCGATTCTTTCAAAAAGCAAAGGGGGCAATTCGGTAACCAACCCCGAAAAGCGATCCGTTGGCTTAGGCTCCGAGTTGGCTTGGCTGTAATCGACCGCATTGACTCGGACACTGACATTCCGTGCAGCAGTCGTACCTTGGTTTCGGACCGTGACATTAACCATGGTGGGGACTCCTGCAGCGAGGACCTCTTGACGCGGTTCGATGCTGGTGATGGTCAAGTTCTCGTGGCGGGCTTCGACGCAGTCGACGAGCTGGATTTCGATCGAGTCGCTTTGGATCGCCTGAAGCCTCTGTCGGATCGTGACTGGGTTTGACCAATCCTTGGTCCGGAAATCGCTCAGGATATAGACGATCGACTTCTGATCTTCGCTCGATTGAATCAATCGCGAAACCACATCAAGGCTATCGATCGCGCCGGCTTCGATCGAGGTCGGCTGGGTACTATTGATTTTGGTCAGGATCGTCGATGGGTCGGACGGGATTGTTTGTGCAAGCAGATCTGCAACCGAGTCGGCTCGCACATCGTTTGGCTTGGTCGGATCCTTGGTCGCATCCCCATCGGATGAGGCTCGGGCGGCAAGCTGAACTTTCGAGGCTCGAAAAACACTCAGCAGATGATTCTGTGAGTCCTGCTTGGCCATCGATGCGATCGAGGCGATGGCGCCGAGAGCATTTTGATAAGCCGATTTGTTGTTAGCTGTGTCCTGCATCGAGGCGCTATCATCGATGATCACATAATGATGCACGCTGGTGCGTCCCATCCAGGCGAACATTTTTGAGTCGGTCAGCCACTGAGCGAGCATCCCCACAAGAAGCGCCATAGCCAGCATCCGCGAGGCGATCAAAAGGGCCTGCTTGAGCCACACCCAACGACGATTCTTGCGGTAACTCTCAAGCAAAAACTCCATCGCTGCCCATGGCGTTCGTTTGTGACGAACCAAATTGATCAAGTGAATCAGCAGTGGAACCAGG
Source organism: Pirellula sp. (assembly GCA_046090945.1). Classification (GTDB taxonomy): domain Bacteria; phylum Planctomycetota; class Planctomycetia; order Pirellulales; family Pirellulaceae; genus JBKCUI01. Next base: position 967 of record JBJTAQ010000197.1, on the reverse strand, counting down.
ACCAGCAGGAAGCCCCAAGCCAGCGGTGAATAAGCGAACTGCATAGCCGACTACCTCTTTCTCATATGCGCCATGCGAGCGCTCAAGTAAGCTGACAAGGCGGCGTCGACCGGACGGCTGGTTCGGATCAGCTGGTAATCGATTCGTGCACTGGCGCACGCGCGGCGGACGCGATCGAGGAATCTCTGGAGGGATTCAAGGTACCCTTCTCTCAAAGCCCGAGGGTTGCAGGTGAGTGTATCGATCGACTCCATCCCTTCAAACCGGGTCGGGTCATTGAAGGGAAAGTCCAGTTCATCATCATCCATAACGTGGAATACCAGGATGTCGTGCCCGGCACTCCTGAGATTACTGAGCCCTTTGAGGGTTTCCTTTTCGCTACCGAGAAAGTCCGATGCGATGATCATCAAACTACGCTTGGGGTAAGTTTCATTGATTTCACGGAAGACTTTGGTCAGATCGGTTTTATCGGTCACCGGGGATTGCTCGAGCGATTTATAAATCGACTGCAGGTGACTGCGACTGGTTCGCCAAGGCAGTTTTGTACGAATCTTTTGATCGAACACCGTCAAACCCACAGAGTCCTGCTGACGGAGGCTCATGTAAGCCATACAAGCTGCGATGGTGGCAGCGTAGTCGAATTTGTTCAGTGGCCCGCGTCCATAAGCCATACTTGCCGAGGCGTCGACCAGCAGCGTGCAACGCAGATTGGTGTCCTCCTCGTACTGCTTGACGTAAAGTCGGTCCTGCCGTCCCCAGACTTTCCAGTCGATATGGCGAAGATCGTCACCGGGACGTACTGTCGATGCTGAACGAATTCGACCGATTGACCAAAGTAAGGACTGCGGTGCATGCCCGAGAGAAATCCCTCGACCACATTCCTTGCCCGGAGCTCCATCGAAGAGATTCGCCGGATTGCTTCAGGATGCAAATAGTTTTTGGAATCGGGCATCTTGCAGCAATTGGT
>JBJTAQ010000196.1:0-2141 GCA_046090945.1 Pirellula sp. | reverse complement strand
GCGGAAAGACTTGTCCGGCCTGAACGATAGACCATAGGACTGTAGCGATTGCAACGAAAGAGGGATGTCTTGGAGGGATCATTAGGAGGAGGTCATTCGAGAAAGCTTCAAAAAGTCAATTATTTGGGCATGAACACCGATCAGTTTAACGGAAAATAAAAGTCGAGTAAGGAATTTAGCGGTTTTCGGGGAGAAATGGACTTTGTCAACGCATCTCAGGGTGCTTAAGCTGTAGCAGATGACCATCAATCAAACGCTGAATCAATCGCTTGGGGAGCAGATGCGTGCCGAGGAGCTGAGCCTTCGGTCAACCGTTCCGCCATCCCAAGTTCCCGGCTACCGGATGGAGAGATTGTTAGGTCAGGGGGCGTATGGTCAGGTTTGGATTGCGACGAATCTCAATACGGGTCGGACCGTAGCGATCAAGTTCTATCTTCACCGCGCGGGGGTGAATTGGTCGTTGCTCACACGTGAGGTCAGGAATTTGGTATCGATGTCGGGCAATCGAGCGATTGTCCAGGTTCTTGAGGTGGGTTGGGATTCCGAACCACCCTACTACGTGATGGAGTACTTGGAGAACGGATCGCTTGAGGATTTGATTCGCAATCGAGGAGCGTTGAGCGTTACCCGAGCCGTCGAGTTATTCACGGGGATTGCCATGGGGTTGAACCATTCGCATGGCAAGGGTGTTCTGCATTGCGATTTAAAGCCGGCGAACGTTTTGCTCGACCAGGACCTGCAACCCCGTATTGCAGACTTTGGTCAAAGTCGTCTTTCGAACGAGCAGACACCGTCGTTGGGTACTCTGTTCTACATGGCACCAGAGCAAGCAGACCTCAATGCGGTTCCGGATGCAAGGTGGGATGTGTATGCATTAGGGGCGATACTTTACTGCATGGTTGTTGGCACACCTCCGTACAGAACTCCTGAAACCGTATCGACTCTGGATACCGCGAGCAATCTTTCTGAGCGGCTCAAGCGGTACCGTGATACGATTCTCAAGAGCCCTTACCCTAGAAGTCATTATCGCGCATCTGGTATCGATCGTTGGCTCTGTTCGATCATCGATCGTTGCATTGCCAAGAAGCCTGAGGATCGATTTGAGAATGTGCAGCAAGTCCTCGCGGCCCTTGAGCGACGTAGCATCAGTCGGCTGAGGGTTCCTCTGATGGTCCTCGGAATCCTAGGTCCGCTATTGCTTGCTACGATCATGGGTCTTTCGTTTTGGCGAGCCGTATCGGTTGCAGAGACAGACCTGTCGGATGAGTTGGCAAAAGGAGCGATCCAGAGCAATTTCTTTGCTGCGAAATCTGCGGCAGGAACACTCGAATCCGAGATCACTGCGCTTTTTCGATTGGTGGAGGAGGAAGCCGAGCGGAGTTCACTCGAAGAGCGGTTTGCCGAATCGATCGACGCCGCAGGGATCGACCTGTTGCAATCCTTGGCAACCGAACAGGATCCACCCAAGGAGAGCCAAGCGACGTTGTTCGATCTGCCGGCACGCAACGAACTCGAATCGCTTTTAGCCAAGCGACTTGAATGGATTCGCAGTCGGGGTGGATCGTCCAAGTCGACGAAGTTCGATAGTCTGTTTGTCACCGATCGCTTCGGAACGATGATTGCCGCAGCGTTTGCCAACGAGCCTTCGAGTGCCCCGATCGGGGAGAACTTCGCTTACCGAAGTTACTTTTCTGGACAGTCGCGAGACCTGAGTCCGACGACTCCACGTCGCAATATTCAGAGGACCAATGCATCCCATTTGAGTGTACCGTTCAAGTCAACCACGACCAATCGCTGGAAGATTGCTGTTTCGTCACCGATATCTGTCAAGCGAAAGCCAGCCGGGGACAAGTCACCGGAACGGATCACCGAAGGGCTCTTGGTCCTGACGATCAACATCGGCGATCTGCAGCTTCTTGCCAGCGAGAGCCAGCAGCAGTTGACATCGCCGGAAAATGTAGCGGGAAACGACTCCGAGCAAGCAAATCGGCAATTCTCTGGGTTTGCCGTTTTGGTCGACGGTCATGAAGGTGAGCGAGAGGGGACGATCCTACAGCATCCGTTCTTTTCGACTTGGTCGGGAAGTGCTGGCTTGCAACCCCAATCGTTCTCGGAAGAGATTTTCAAGATAGATCAAGAGT
>JBJTAQ010000195.1:0-1626 GCA_046090945.1 Pirellula sp. | reverse complement strand
CAACCGAGTTGTTCTTGCCGGCAACTTTCAATCCGATAAAAATCGATGCGGCCATCGCGAGCAATAGCACCGCAATATCGATGATTCCAAGTGGAATCTCCATGCATTGTCCTTTTCAATCGTGTCTAGCGTTGTAGATTGACGCATTGTAATAAAAAATCGCCCGTGCGCGGCACGGCCCGTCACCCAGAACAAGGTTTCATTGCGATGGACTACCTTACGACCGAACAGAATAATCCTGATTCTATGGCGATTGATCAAATGGATCCGATCGACATCGCGACTTTGATGAATCGAGAGGATTTGAAAGTGGTGGCAGCCGTGGAAAGAGTCCTGCCTGCGATTGCTCAAGCAATCGAGACCGTAACCGACCGCGTCAGGCGTGGTGGACGATTAATCTACATCGGTGCTGGCACCTCCGGTCGCTTGGGCGTCTTGGACGCCTCGGAGTGTCCGCCTACTTTCAATACTCCTCCAAGTTTGGTGGTCGGCCTGATCGCCGGTGGACATCGTGCGTTGACGACGGCGATTGAAGGTGCGGAGGACGACCGCCGAGCGGGTGCGGACGACTTGAAGGCCGTGGAGTTAACCCCTGGCGATACAGTTTGCGGAATTGCCACCAGCGGTAGAACGCCTTATGTGCTAGGTGCGTTGGCGTTTGCCAGATCGCTTGGATCTGCGACCATCGGTGTGACATGCAACTCGGCCAGTGAGTTGACCGAACTTTGCGACGTTCTAATCGCACCGGTGGTGGGCCCCGAAATTTTGAGTGGTTCGACCAGGCTCAAGGCTGGGACGGCCACGAAAATGGTGCTCAATATGATATCCACCGGTACGATGATTCGTATCGGAAAAACGTACGGAAACTGGATGGTCGATCTGCGAGCTACGAATGTGAAGCTCAAAGATCGAAGTATCCGCATCGTCAGTGGTATCACCGGACTTACTCGCAACGAGGCCGAATTGCTACTGGCTACTTGTGACGGCGAAGTGAAAACCGCCATCGTAAGCCATACGCTTGGCATCTCAAAGTGTTCGGCCCAAGATCGATTGCACGCCGCCGGCGGACGTCTGCGAGAGGCTCTCAAATAGGATATTCGATCTGTTTTTCGGTCTTGCAGAGTTTTTAACCACAGAGTTCTTAACCACAGAGGCACAGAGGGGCACAGAGGAGCTTGGGTTTCTAGCGATGAGCAACTCTGTGGATCTCTGGGGCTCCCTGGTTTGCAGTGGAGCATTGATGCTTACAATGGAATCCCACCGAACTGATTTTTACCAACTGCCTGTGCGCTCTTTGTAGGTCTTACACCATGGAACCGAACCAGTCGTCGCTCGTTACCGAGGAACCGTCTTGGAAGCCCCTGAGTGCGAAGCAACGCCGGGTGCTTGGGACGCTGATGGAGAAGTCCAAGACGACTCCGGACGCTTATCCGATGACTTATGCGGGCCTTACCACAGGTTGTAATCAGAAAAGCAATCGCGCTCCGATTACGAACTACACGCAGGAGCAGATCGAAAGCATTGTTGACGAGCTTCGTAATTTAGGGGCCGCAGCGATTGTCCAAGGAAGTGGTCGGGTAACTAAGGTCCGGCATTACGCGTATAACTGGTTGGGTTTGGATAAAG
>JBJTAQ010000194.1:0-1028 GCA_046090945.1 Pirellula sp. | reverse complement strand
CCTTCGGAAACGGACCCTACGTATGGCGTTCGATTCATGGATGGCTGCGTGGAAGCGATTATGGGGTCCGAGCTGGCTCTGCTCTCGAAGTATCGCGAGCCGACTGCCCAGGAGGCATTGGACAACGAGCAACAATCCCGTTACTACGATCGCATTATCTATCAATGCGTCATAGGCTCCCGCGCCTATGGTCTTTCGAACCAAGACTCCGATGTCGATCGGCGTGGCATTTATCTGCCCCAAGCTGAAGATCATTGGTCCCTATTCGGAGTTCCCGAACAGATCGAGTGCGAGTCGACGCAGGAGGCTTATTGGGAGTACCAAAAGTTTCTGATTTTAGCACTCAAGGCGAACCCCAATGCCCTTGAATGTCTCTATTCACCGATCGTTGAGATTCAGAAACCATCGGTAAAGTCGCTACTCGATCAACGCAATATCTTCTTATCGCAATTGGTTTATCAAACCTATAGCGGATACGTCGCCTCCCAGTTCAAGAAATTACAAACCGATTTAAGGAACCAGGGGGAGATCAAGTGGAAGCATGCGATGCATTTGATCCGCTTATTGATTTCGGGGGTTGAAATCCTTAAAAATCATGAACTTGCTGTGGATGTCGGATCCCATCGCGATACCCTATTACTCATCCGACAAGGAGAGATGAGGTGGGAGCAAGTCGATCAATTGCGAAAGCAATACCAAAAAGAGTTTGATCGTGCGTTCGCCAACACCTCGCTACCAGAGCGTCCTGACTACCAGCGAGCCAACGAGCTTTTGATCGAGGCTCGACGCAGTTCCGTGGATCACTAGTTTGAAAACGCCCAAGTATGAAAACCCGAGAAGTCCTACCGATCGCGAAACTACCGGAGCTTACCGAGCAGGTCATCGAGCACCCTTATCCGCTCCTGTTTGCCACCATTAGTGGAGCGCACATTTATGGTTTTCCCTCTCGGAATTCCGATTTTGATTTGCGAGGTGCTCACTGTCTGCCGCTCGATGAAATCCTCGGCTTGCGAGTTCGCCACGAAACG
>JBJTAQ010000193.1:0-1442 GCA_046090945.1 Pirellula sp. | reverse complement strand
CTCTGCATCCAAGCGTCTGAGTTGCGGTTGGGCATAAAGAGCATCCGTATTGGATAGCGCTGGACGAGAACTTTTTTGATACGTATCGCTTGAGAGAATGATCCGATGCAGATGCTTGATCGACCAACCCGAAGCAATGAGTTCATGGGCTAAAAAGTCTAAGAGTTCCGGGTTGCTCGGTGGCTGTCCTGTGTTTCCGAAATCATCGACGCTTCTGGCAATCCCAACACCGAAATGCCGTTGCCAGATTCGATTCGCGAGGACTCGTGCAGTCAGTGGGTTTCGATCGTCGGCGATCCACCGGGCCAATCGCAGTCGATACCATCGATTCTCCGGGAGGTCATCGGCCAAAGGCAACGATTGCAAAACCTGAGGTACTTGTGGATGGACTTGCTGCTTGGGAGTGTTCGGGTCGCCGCGATGCAAAACAAAAGTGGGCTTGGGTTCCGGAGTTGATTCCCAAACAGCCAACGCCGCATCGAATGGAGGGACCGAATCTCGCAGGACTTTGATCTCTCCCTCGATTGCAAGTCTCTTTGCAGGATCGGTGGCAGCCTGGAGTTCTTTTTGTTTGTCGACGATTTTGGTTTGACGCTCAGCCTCCCAGGCAGCCGATTCCTGGTCCGAAACCAGATAGCGTTGGATTTTTCCGGTTCCTCGTCCCCCACCTCCTTTTTTGGATTGTCCGTAAGGGTCGATTCCTCTCATAAAGGACAGTAGCGAATAGTAATCCTGCTGGCTAATAGGATCAAATTTGTGATCGTGACAACGAGCGCAACCGACCGTCAAGCCGAGAAATGCCGAGCCGATCGTCACCATCACATCATCGGCGTCGTCGTATTCCGCAGCCAGCGTATCGTCAGGTTCATCATCCCAAACATGGAGTCGGTAGAATCCGGTTGCAGTGATCGATTCCCTCCAAGCTTGGGGGTGATTCGTAGGGCTATAGCTTTGCGAATCTGCCCACTGATCTCCTGCGAGTTGCTCGATGATAAATTGGTTGTAGGGTTTATCTTTTGCAAATGATTCGATCACATAGTCGCGGTAACGCCAAGCGTGGGGTTTGAGTCCATCGCGCTCGTATCCATTGGTTTCGGCAAAGCGGACCCAGTCGAGCCAGTAACGTCCCCATCGCTCTGCGTAGTGATGCGACCCTAAGAGTTCCTCGACGATCGTATTGAATCGTTCCTGCGTAGGATCTGCTTCGAAGGCTTGGACCTGCTCGAAGCTTGGAGGCAATCCCCAAAGATCCAAGTAGAGTCTACGGATCCGTTCGCGCGGACTGGCAAAATCGAGCCTATGATCACCGACGAGCAGATCGATTTGTTTGGAAGGGTCGCTTCCAATTATTTGTTCGCTTTCTGATAGAATTCGCAAAGGTTGAAAAGCCCAGTAAGCGCGATCTTGGTCGGTGATTTCGAAGATGCGATTGCGTTTTTTGG
>JBJTAQ010000192.1:0-6003 GCA_046090945.1 Pirellula sp. | reverse complement strand
GTGCCTGCTGAACCTCGGTCAGCCTAGCCCCAGCCCGAACGAAATCCTCATACGTCTTCTTAAGCAATCGTTGCTGCTCTTCGCTGAGCTTCAAATCCTGTCGCTGGTTCCAAAGTGATTCGACCCTCGCAAATAGCTTCTTATTGAGGTAAATATCGTCCGAGTGGCGTGCTAGTTTTGGGGCCACGGCCTGCTCGATCTCTTGGATCGACTCGTTGGTATGAGCTCCAGCCAAATTGAAAAACACGGCAGAAACGCGAGTGAGTATCTCGCCTGATTTCTCCATGGCGACGAGCGTATTGTCGAACGATGGAGGATCCACTTGATCGGCAATCGCTCGTACCTGATCTAGCTGCTGCTTGAACCCAGCTTCGAATGCACTGGCGAAATGCTCAGGTTTGATCGCTGCAAAATCAGGTGCTTGAAACGGCAACTTACTCGCTTGATAAAACGGATTGTCTTGATTCATCGCTTGGGAGTTGGCTAAGGTTGTAGGATTACTGTTCTGTGCCAAAAGAACGCTCGGAGAGTCAATGGCAAGCAAGGCTTGGAAGGCCAGTACAAAAGCAGACCGCCGCAGTGATTTGTGAAGCATGGTGGAACTCCTAGGGTTTGATCAATGATTGATGATCGGACTGATCGGACTGATTGATGATCGGACAGATCGGACTGATCGGACTGATTGATGATCGGACTGATTGATGATCGGACTGATCGGACTGATCGGACTGATTGATGATCGGTCGGATCGGTCGGATCGGTCGGATCGGACTGATCGATGATCGGACTGATCGGTCGGATCGGACTGATCGATTTTTTATTGTTTGGCGACACAGTAGATGCGTGTGGCGGTGCGGATCAAGACGCGATCACCCAAAATCGCGGGGCTTGCCATCCCCATATCGTCTTCCTCGAACGCATTGGTGTGCAGCACCTTGAACTCATCGCCAGCTTGGATCACAAACGTCTGACCTTCCTCATTCAGGCAATAGATCTTGTCTCCATAGGCCCAAGGAGATGAAGTAAAGGCTTTCCCGTTGGGGATCCGCTGCCGGGAGTAGATCTCTTTGCCCGTCGCGGCGTCGTAGCAAGCGAACAAACCTGCATCGTAAAGAACGTAGAGCCGACCGTGATACACCAGCGTCGAAGGATTGTAAGGGGCACCCTTCGGGACGCTCCAGGCGATCGCATCGGAGCTTGCGGCCCCCTCGGCAAGCGTTATATCGCCGCTGGCACCAGGCTTGATGGCATAGATCGGCCTGGATTGGTCTGCAACATACCCTGAAGTCACATACAGTAAGCCATCGGCTTCATAAGGGGTCGCGATGGTGATCGACGACATGCCTCGCAAAGACCATAGCAAGTTGCCTTCCATGTCGTACGATCGAACTTGGCCTGTCCCAGCCGTCACAATCTCGGTCCGAAGTTTGTTCTTCCAAATGTAAGGCGTCGACCAGTTGCTTTTTTCCTCGCGGGGGACTTTCCAAACCTCCTTGCCTGACTGAGCATCCAGGCACACAAGGTACGAGGAACGTTCGTTGTCGTTGCAAAAATACAATCGGCCATCGTGGACAACGGGCGAAGCGGCCGCGCCCCAACCCAAGCGTGTCGGCAACGCTTCAAGGTCGTACTGCCAAAGCTGATTGCCGTCGAAATCCAAGCAGAAAATTCCAAGGCTTCCAAAGCAACAGTAAACTCGCTTGCCGTCGGTCACTGGCGTTTCTGATGCGAAACTGCTCTTGATGTGGATCGAGGACCTAGGAACCCCCTCGTGGATCTGTTTCTCCCACAGAGTCTCCCCGGACTTCAGATCCAAGCAGAGGACTTTCCACTGGTGCACAGACGTCGGAGCTTTTCGCTCACCACCAAAATAGAGCCCTTTTTTGGCGGGTTCGTAAGCTTCCGAGTTGACGACCGTCGTCAAAAAAACACGGTTGTCCCAGACCACCGGCGAGGACCAACCTCGGCCCGGAACATCCTTTTTCCAAGCGATATTCTCAGTGGTCGACCATCGGTCGGGCAAGTTGCTATCCGATGAGGTGCCCTCGGCACTGATCGCCGCAGTGGCGATTCCTCTGGATTGCTCGCCCCGAAACTGAGGCCAGCGGTCTTGGGCCACCCCCCAATTCGTTACAACCGACGCGAGCAAGCCGACAAACAACACCAGCACAAGTCTTCGGTCCAACAACATCATGCACCCGCTCTCGGATAAACAACCAATCAGATCGAACGCCCTGGGATCTATGCTCTGGCTCGAGGATGGCTCAGAGTCAGCCAAGCCCCATTCTGTGCAGAGCTTGCGACGCATTGCTGGATAAAGTACATCCCTTCGACACCGTCGTGCACGTTCGGATAAACCGTATGAACACGTTCGATCGATTGGCCTTGGGAAACCGCCACCATCGCATCGTAGGCAGAGCAATAGATATTCGCAAATGCCTCAAAGAATGCTTCGGGGTGACCGCTGGGTAGCCGGCATGCACCGCGTCCGCTGGCATTCATGAACGGGGCATTCGGATCGCGAGTATAGAGTCGGTGGGGTTGTCCATTTTGACGGACGACCAGAACGTTCGGCTCTTCCTGCCGCCAAGAAACAGCACCCTTGGTCCCATCGATTTCGATGAACAGATCGTTCTCTCGACCATGGCTGATTTGACTTGCCGTCACCGTCCCGAGAGCTCCGTTTTTGTACCGGATGACCGCGGTGCCGTAATCATCAAGCTTGCGCCCGGGCTCGAACGCCTTAAGATGGCAACTGATTTCGGCCGGAAGGAGTCCGGTCATGTAGCGGCCCAAATTGTAAGCGTGAGTGGCGATGTCCCCAAAGCAGCCTGCCGCACCACTCTTGGTCGGATCGGTTCGCCAAGCAGCTTGTTTTTGATCGGAATCTTCCAGCTTGGTTCTCAACCAGCCTTGGATGTAATTCGATCGCACAGCTTGGATCTCCCCGAGTTCCCCACTGAGTATCATTTCGCGAGCTTGGCGAACCAGTGGGTACCCTGTGTAATTGTGAGTCAAGGCGAAGACCGACTTCGACTTATCGACGATCGCTGCGAGCTCTTCAGCCTGAGCTAGATCGAAGGTCATTGGTTTGTCGCAGACGACGTGGAAGCCGGCTTCGAGGGCAGCTTTGGCGACCTCGAAGTGGGTCGAGTTGGGTGTGGTTACCGAGACGAAGTCGACGCGCTCGCCGACGGGCTTCTTAGACTCTTCAGCGAACATCGCTGCATAGGATGGATATGCTCTTGTTTGGCAAACATCGTAGTCCGGGGCAGCTTGTTTAGATCGCTCAGCATTGCTCGAAAAAGCACCTGCGACGACGGTGGCTCGATTGTCAAGGCACGCGGCGATCGAGTGAACTTTACCAATAAATGATCCGGGTCCCCCTCCTACAAGCCCCATGTTTAGTTTGCGATTCAGAGGTCCGTTGGTCATGGTTCGATTGCTCCTGGTTCGAAAGATTCACTTAAGAGTAACGCGGGGGTAAAGTACACCGTCCGCGATTTATGTTCTACCAAACCAAGAGCACTTGGCTAGATTCGATCCATCCCCTGCACCCCCGGTTTCTCCCGAGAAACGCTAATTTGGATCGGAATTGGGAGCCCGCTCGACGGCTTCGGCGTGGTCAAAGAGGATTCGACGCAGTTCAAGTGCGGCCTCCGGGTGCTTGAGGATTCCGTTATGCGAAGTCGCGATGCGTCGTTCGGTGGCGACTCCCTCGAGCCTGGCACTCTCAAGCGGTACGAGACCATCGGTCTGAAAAACACCCATCACCGGCCCGCCGACCCCGATAATCGAATGCTTGGTAACCGATTCGGACATCGGTAAACTTGCAAGGATCTTCAAAAACGGCTGGTTCGGATCGAGCATGTCGATGCTGGTCGGAAGGCCGTCAGCCAGCGTGTCTCGAATCGCCCCAGGGTTGTCCTGGATGATGCGATCGAAGCCGGTCTCGGATTGCATGACCAATGCGCTCGCGAACTTGCCAAGCGTCCGTCCTGCGGTGCTGCTGCCCCGATGCGGTGTCGCGATAAAGACGGCCCTTGCAATCATCGGATGAGGATCAAAATAAAACCGTTCCGCTAGCCCCGCTCGGGTCTTTTCGTCGGTTGCAATCACCTCCAGCGGTATCTTCGATACGGAATCCCAAACTTGTTCGCCGCTATAAGAAATCATCAGACGTGTGATGAGCCCTCCCATGCTGTGGCCTATTAGAACGCTCGATCGCAGTTGTTCGCTAGTCAACTCAGGATCGCATTGAGCAATCACTCGATCGAGTTCATCGCGCAAGTCGCTCGCGGCCCGGATGAATGGTTTACCCGTAGCGTACTTGAACACCCAAACTTGATAATTGTCCATAAGCACGGGATCCGCGCGGAGCTGGTTGTAAAGTTCTCCATAAGTGTCCGGACTGGATAAAAGGCCGTGTACCAAGATCAGCGGGATCTTGGAGGGTTGATAAGGCTCCAGCATCGTTAGACGCGATTGATCGCTAGACTGGTCAGGGAAAATGAAATCCCGATAGCGAGTCTGGGGATGGTGATGCAGCATGTAAGCGATGCTGGCTGTCGTGTCATAAGCCAAGTCGATCTGTGTGCCGTCGATTTCGATCTGGCGAATGATCAAGGGATTGTAAAAATTGATCGTGCTACCATCCGACGACAAAACCGCAGTGGCGGCGATTGCGGTGGTCTGTGCCAGAAAATCATCTCCGGCATTAGCGACCGATTGCTTGCGACGGAGAATCACGACCGGTACGCCGTGCCCCTCTCGAATCTGCTTGGTCTTGAGCCGCTGGTTGCCGTAATGGCCAATGAGCACCAACTCTTGAAAGTCCTCGGGAGCCCAAGCAAACCCGTGAAAAGCTACCCGCAGCGTTTCGACCTTCCCATCACGGTCCACCCGCCAACCTTCCGATAGAGGGCCTCCTTGGAGCGACCGATGCTTGGATAGTAATTCTTTTAGGTAGGAATTGTGCGGATCGCCAAGGAGGATCGCCGAATGATGGGTAAGCTGTCCGGGCAACCAGAAGGACTTTAGTTTAATGGCATTGCACGCCAGTCCATTCAAGCACGAGAGCAAGGCCAAGACCAAGCCTAGTCGATAGAATGCTCTGGGGCAGTTCATTGGCAATGCGTTGTGCAAATAGGGATTCAGTTCCAAACACTTCGATCGATCCGCAAGGGATCGGTCGACACTGCCCTCGGACTGCACTCACCCAGAATAATTTCCGATCAGACCGATCAAACCGATCAAACCGATCATCGATCGGACAGATCCGACTGATCGGACTGATCATCGATCGGACCGATCGGACTGATCAGACTGATCAGACTGATCGATGATCTTTTAGGCGAACAGATCCAAGCGAGCTTCACCTTTGCCATCCTCGGTGACGTAGAACGGCCGGCGTTCGACATCAAAGACTGTTTTGGGGCTGACACCTAAAGCGGTCAGTAGGGTCGCATGCAAATCCGAGATGCCGATAGGGTTCTCTACGGCGATACAAGGTCTTTCGGGTGCAGTCTTTCCGTAGAGGAACCCTTTCTTGACCCCACCTCCCCACATCACAACACTCGATCCGGCGGTAAAGTGTCGATGCAATCCGTAATGCTTCATCTCGGTCATCTTATCGACTTTTTCGGCTTGATCTGCCGCATTCGAGCCGGGCTGCCCCTCCATGATCATGTCGCGACTGAACTCGCTTGCAAGCACCACCAAGGTACGATCGAGGAGCCCTCGGGATTCCAAATCGAGAATCAACTGTGCGATTGGTCGATCGATTTCGGACTTCATGCGACGCAACGTCGTATGTCCGTCGGCATGGGTATCCCAATGCAAGAATGGGACATACTCCGTGGTGACTTCGACGTACCTCGCTCCGGCCTCGACCAATCGCCTTGCCAACAAGCAACCTCGTCCGAAACGACCGGTATCGTATTTTTCGTAGCTCTCCTTGGGTTCGAGCGAGATATCAAAGGCCTCTCGATCCTTGGACTCGAG
>JBJTAQ010000191.1:0-1133 GCA_046090945.1 Pirellula sp. | reverse complement strand
AAATGGATACATCAAATTAAACCTTTTATCACGTTTTGTCTGGGCTAGGCGAACCACGAAATACACGAAGAACACGAAAACATTTCATTGAGTTTCATTTCGCGTCTTTGGTGACTTTCGTGGTTACTAATCACTGTTATTAATTGAGGTTTCATTAGTCCTCGTCCGTCGTTCCGCAGATTGCTTTGACTTCGGCGAAGATGTCACCTATTTCTGGATCACTGAACTTGCCGTAGTTCACTTTCACCCCATCATCGAGATCGAGCTTGATGCGTAAATCAGCGTAGTGACGGAACTTTTCATCGAAGGTCTGCAACTCAGCCAACTGCTTCTTGATGCTGTCCCTTTCCTTTTTTAGCTTTCGCTTGACGGTGACAGCACTGGTTGCGGCGATCTCACCACCGGCACCTTTTTGTTCGGATGGACCGTGGAGATGCTCTATGCGTGCGGTCATCTTGCCCATCAGCGGAATGACATATTCGGTACGCAATCGGGCAAGCGTTCCTTAGTTATAACGATGAAGGTAGACAAAGTCCAGCACGATTATCCTGCACAGCCGGGCAGATGATGTGATACCGTTCATTGATTCAGAAGAGTTGGCTCGCAATTCAGGGGCAACTTTGATCGAAGCTGGGAACAATCAAGATCCCTCCCTGAGGTATCAAACCGTAGACGAAGCGATCGACGCGATCCGAAAAACAAACCCTGGAAGCAGTAAAGATGTACCCGCAAGGCAGAATCGTTTGTCGACTTGCGAGGAATAAACGGGTCGGTGGGTACACTACCCCACCATTCCCGTATGCTGAAGCTTAAACGAGCAAGCCGTCAAGTAAGCATCCATGCGAAGCCATCGGCCGCCTATTGCCGCTGCCTGCGGCGGATCGGGTTACTTGATCGCTCGATCTTCATGATCTAATATCATCGACATGACTCCCGAACAAAAAGCTCGTCAACAGATCGACCGACAACTCATCCAGGCCGGTTGGTCGCTCCAAGACTATAGCCAATTGAATATCTCCGCCGCTCAAGGCGTCGCTGTGCGTGAGTTCCCTCTGACAACAGGCTTTGCCGACTACCTGCTCTACACCAACGGTAAAGCCATCGGAAGCGTCGAAGCCAAACCCGAAGGCTTC
>JBJTAQ010000190.1:0-6146 GCA_046090945.1 Pirellula sp. | reverse complement strand
GGTCCGAGACGATCACTTGCCGTTGAATGAGATTGCCAAGTTGCCGACGATTGACATTATTGATTTTGACTATCCGAACATCGCATCTCGATCTCGGAGTTATTGGCATACGATGGCCGATACGCCGGATAAATGCTCCGGGGATTCGATCACCAAGGTCGCGGCGGTCGTGATGACCTGGTTGCAGCGGCAAAAGCCGTAGGTGGGTGTTGAATTGTCCGTTGAACTCAAGGGAGTCTCTTTCGGCTACGGAGCCACACGCATTTTCGAGGATCTCGAATGGCAGGTTACCGCAGGGGAATTTCATGCGGTGCTCGGAGCAAGCGGATCTGGAAAAACGACGCTCTTGCGATTGATCGCAGGGTTGGAGCATCCACAATCAGGAGGAGTCTGGTTCGACGGTCGCCAAGCAACCTCAATTCCCAGTCACCTGCGAGGTATTTCGCTAGTCGATCAATCCGCAGCGACTTATGAGCATCTCACAGTCGCCGAGAATCTTCGCTTGGCTGAGCGGTTAGCGCCCCTCAAGTCGACGGGTATGCAAGAAGAACTGGTCAGGCAATTTGGGCTCTCGGAAACACTTGCTCGCAAGCCGAGTCAACTCAGCGGAGGCCAACTCCAGCGACTTGCGATCGTCCGGGCGTTGCTGAATGGTCGATCGATCCTTTTGATGGACGAACCGCTGGCTCATCTGCAAGAGTCGCTTCGGAGTCCTATCCGAAGGCTGCTCAAAGGGTGGCAGCAAGAGCGGAAGCTCACGTGCATTTACGTGACACATGACTCTCAGGAGGCTTGTCAAGTCGCTGACCGAGTGAGCATCCTCGGGGAACGCAGAGTGCTTCAGACGGACAATCCTGAGAACGTGTATCGTAGGCCATCTTGCCGAGTTGTCGCGGAACTCCTTGGGAGGCCATCGGTGCAATGGGTTCCGAGTTCCGTTGCAGGAGAGGTGGTTGGGCTAAGGCCCATGGATTGGGAACTCGTTTCAGAGGACAACAGTGGTCGAACTTCAGAGGGGGTGTTCGATGTAAACAACGATCGGGTACGAGTTGTAGGGAGATTGAGTGGTATCCAGCAAGTTGAGTCCGTTTACTGGTTAGACGTTCATGTTGCAGAACATCGGTTGCTAGTGGTATTGCAATCCCCCGTTGAGTTGCAGGTGAACCGATGGGTTGAATTGGTCAATGCGTCACCTATTTGGATCGACCGGTGAGCTGACTTAGAGCATTGGTTCAAGCCTGTACGACTAGTTCTAATTTCCGATCGGCAACGGAGATCGTGGCGGTAGTTCCGCTGTCGAATGCAAGGAAGTCCCTTTCGACCCCATCGCTAAAAATGACTCCGCCGCTGGGCATTTGGGAGGTGATCTCGAGTGGGAGGTCCTTGCGGATTACGCCGGTAACTAATGAGGCTTGGGAGGCTCGGCTGATAAAGGGTTCGCGTACGAAGAAGGCCAAGGCTTCCTTGCGATAGTCGAAACGGTAACCTTCGCGGGTTTTTTGCAGAGCTTTGCATTCTTCCCTTGATTCGACGACTGCAGCAGAGCCGGTCAGAATCGAACGAGCCCATCCGGTTGATCCAGCACCGGTCGAGACGATGATCCCGCTTGAGGATTGATTCTCGAAATAATCCCCTTGCGAAATTCGATACCTTGCCGATGCGTGTGTCGCATATCCGATGAAAAGATCGTTCAGCGCGTAGATGGTTTGGCCGTTATTCAAAGAAGCTTGTGCCATCGTCAACTGATGGACTTGGTACCGCCCAGCAGCCACGTTTCGAAGGACTTCTTTAGAGTTTTGTACCGAGAACGGCAACAAAATACCGTCGATACGGGTCGGATCTGGATTGATAGCTACGAGCGGCTGATGGTCCAGGTACTTGGCCGTGTTCACGACGAGCCCGTCTTGACCGAGTACCACGACAAGGTCCTTTGGTCCAAAGAGGAAATTGGCAAGAAACGCCCTGTCGATCCATTGGCAGCGGATTTCTGGCAGGGAGCGATTGAGTGTGTCGAGCGAATCGTGAAATGCGCGATGGGCAACCGAGTAATTCTCGAACGAGTCGCCTAGTCGTTCGATGTAGAACCTCGCTTGGGCTTCGGAATTGAATCGCTCGATCAATTCTTCCAAAGCGGTTTTGCGGGTGACTATAACGATCTTATCAAAAGCCAATTCCGGCATGCTGAGCTAAACCCTAGCGATCGCTGTACGTGGATTGGTTGCCTTGGGAGTTCGAACCTGGTGGTACGGCAGGTGCATTTAGCAAACCAGCGAGAATCTCTGAGGTGATGTTGAGCTGTCCGACCTTGTCGGCATTGAGCCCCATGACGCGCATCGATTCTGCGAGCAATAGTTTCGGGTCGATGCTTCCCAAGGCTGCGAGTTCCTGCGAGAGCGCTTTGGCTTTCGAAGCAGCTTCGACCTCGGCCGCCTTGCCACGGTTCTCAGCCTCTCTGAGCATATTTTCCCCTTGCAAGGCAATGAGTTCCGAACGGCCTTTTTCGAGTGCCGAATCGCTTTCGAGTTCCTTCTCGCGAATCTTTCGTTCGTCATCGACGGCGCTTGCGCGCCGAGCCATGATCGCTTCGTCAGCTCGTCTGAGCAACTGTTCCCGAAATTCCGCTTCGAGGGCTTTAGACATCTCAGGGGTTGGTTTCACCGCTAGGATAAAAACGCCCAGTAGTTCGACCCCAAACGATTCCAACGTCGGGTCTTTGGTAAGACGTTGGGCGATCGCCGCAGAGATCGTTTGGGCATCTCGAATACACTCCTCGAGGGTCCTTTTCTCGATTTCTTCATGGGTGGCTATTTGAACAGTATTGACGATCCTTTGCCCCAGAACCCGAAGGTCTTCTGTTTTATACCTTCCGGTTCTGGCGTCGATCGAGAGGTTTAATAACTCCGCAGCGCTTTCAGGTTTCGAGATTCGATACGTCAATTGCCCTTGGACGCTGACGACTTGGTAGTCTCTGCTGGTCTCGTTGAATACAAAGGGGCAATCGATACTCTGGGTTGGTACGGCGACAATCTGCGTGTTGAACGGGAGGTAGAAAAACGATAGGCCTTGGCCGGCTCGCGTTTTGCGGCTTCCGGAATACTTGATGATGTAATCGCTCGGCTGACCTTTAAAATACGAAATTCCTAGCATGACTGTCCTCTTTCGAACCAGGGTGAAGTGAGTCCTTCATTGTAATTGGAGCGGAAGTCGAGATAAAACCGGTGTAGGACAAGCTCCTGCGGTTGATTTCGGTCCTGGCAGGGGCTACATTGAAAATTCCCCCCATCAGGAGTTTTGAATGAAGAATTCCTTGTTTATTTGGCTGTTGCTGGCTGGAGTCGTCTTTCCGGCAGCAGGCCAAAGCCCCCCTGAATCGATCGACTTCGAACAGCATATTCGCCCGTTGCTGGCCGAGCACTGCTACGAGTGTCACTCGGAGGGTTCCAAACCGCTCCAAGGTGGCTTGCGGCTTGACTCTCCCTCGTGGATTGCTGCAGGCGGGGATTCCGGTGCGGTTGTGGTAGCATCCAAGCCCGAGGAAAGTCTGCTGATTCAATCTGTCCGCTACGGGGATCCTAACACGGCGATGCCACCTGTTGGTAAGCTGCCCGAGGAGTTGATTGCTAAGTTGGAGCTTTGGGTTCGAACCGGGGCGGCGATGCCTAGCACGGAGCAGACGGCCAAGATTCAGCGTTCGATCGACATCGATTCTGGGCGAAACCACTGGTCCTTTCTGCCTACAAAACTGATGGCAAGCGATTGGATCGATGGGGAGAATATTCGCAATAATGGTGCAGTCGAAAACCGAATCGATGCACCTATCACGAGTAAACTCGAATCGCTGGGGATATCCCCTGCCCCGCCAACCGACAAACGCACATTATTGCGTAGGCTGAAGATCGATCTGCTAGGGCTGTTGCCGTCCGAAGATGAAGTTACGGCATTTGAAAACGACTTGGCATCGGATGCTTATGCGAGACGAGTCGACGAGTATCTTGCATCCCCTCATTACGGCGAGCGTTGGGGACGCTACTGGCTTGATTTGGTGCGTTATTGTGACACGATGGAAGACTGGGCAGAAACGATCGGACCGTCGTACCCTTATCGCGATTGGGTGATCGAAGCCCTCAACGAGGACCTGCCTTACGACAGATTCATTCACCTTCAGTTGGCTGCCGATCAGGTTCCCGGGGCAAATGCCAAGGATCGAGCTGCCTTGGGTTTTTTAGGTCTGAGTCCCTCGTATTGGAAAGAGCTTCAACTGCCGGTCGAGATCATCAAATCGATTGTATCGGACGAAGTCGAGGAGAGGGTTCATACGGTGTCGAGTACCTTTTTAGGTCTGAATTTAGCTTGTGCTCGCTGCCATGATCACAAATACGATCCTGTGACAAATTCTGACTACTATGCCATGGCGGGTGTGCTATCGAACACCAAGCCCAGCGATGTGGCACTCGTCGATGGAGTGGATGCAGAGCAAGTCGTTGCGGCTCGCAAAACGGTCAAGACACTGGATATCGAACTGCAGAAGATTGCTAAGAGCGATAAGGAAGAGGACAAGACCAAGGCCGAGGAGATTCGCAACAAGATCCAGCAAGCCAAGTCGGTGTATGGATTCGATTCGCTGTTAACGCCGGGAGTCAAAGACGCCAGACTCGAAGTCCGACCGGCTGACGGCGGAGCACACGGTAGCAAGATTGTCTTCGAGCCCGACTTGCGAGATGCCGCAATCGAGATTCGGGGGAATCCGAATAAGCTTGGAGCGAGCGTTCCTCGAAGATTCGTGTCGGTATTGAGCAAGCCCGAAACTTATCCGAGGACTTGGAATACCGGGAGCGGCCGTTACGAGCTGGCCAAGTCGATCACGACTGAATCTCAGGATTTGGTCGCGAGAGTGTTTGTCAATCGGGTTTGGAAGCATCATTTTGGCCGGGGGTTGGTCGATACTCCAAGCGACTTTGGGCGACAGGGGGAATCTCCATCGCATCCGGAGCTTTTGGATGATTTGTCCCAGCGGTTCATTGAGCATGGTTGGTCGATCAAATGGCTGCATCGCGAGATCTTATTGTCAGCAGCTTTTCAGCGTCGCAATGGAATCAGAAACGATCAAGATCCTGATTTGCGTTGGTATTCGGCTTATCCTCGCCGGGCCATGGACGTGGAAGCTTGGCGAGACTGCATTCTTCAAGTCACCCAGAGATTGAGTACGAGTGTTGGGGGGCCGGCGGAGGATATCAATAGTGCTGCAAATAGCCGTCGCACGATCTACGGGCATGTACGCAGGCGCGAGATCACGGATTTGCTTCGGCTGTTTGATTTCCCGGATCCTTTGACACACAGTCCGACGCGTGTCGCAACGATCACTCCGTTGCAACAGCTTTACGTATTGAATAGTGGTTTCATCATCGAAAAGGCAGACGCCTTGGTGAACCGATTGGATCGCGAGGGGATCGCTGAGCCGCAAGCTCGGATTCAGGCAATGTACCGCTGGCTCTTTCAAAGAGATCCGACAGAGCGAGAATTCGCTAGATTGATTGATTTCGTAAAAGACTCACCGGATCGATGGCCGCTATTGGCACAAACTCTGTTGGCGAGCAATGAATTCTACTTCTGGAATTAAAGGGCCATTTCATGCAAGTCCCTAACGCTAGCAACCGATCTGTTTGGACTCGACGACAGGCGTTGCAATCGACCGGCGCGGGGCTTGGAATGTTGGCACTTGCAAATCTGCTTGGCGATTCATCTGCCAGCAAGTCGTTTGCTGGATCGTTGGACCCTCATTTTGCTCCGAAAGCCAAGCGGATCATCCATTTGTTCATGAACGGCGGACCTTTTCAGTGCGATTTATTTGACCCCAAACCGGCATTGAACAAATTTGCTGGTCAAAAGCCAGCGGGGGCAGACTTGAGGACTGAGAGGCCGACTGGGAATTTGATGGCGGTACCATTCGAGTTCTGTCATCATGGTCAAAGCGGGTTGGAGGTCAGCGAACTGCTACCGCATACCTCTCAGTTAGCCGATGAGCTCTGCGTCATCCGTTCGATGTACACAGACAATCCGAATCATGGTCCAGCGCTGTTCATGATGAACAACGGCACGATCACCCCGAATCGTCCCACACTAGGAGCTTGGTTGTCCTATGGGCTTGG